>JBGPGB010000069.1:0-7491 GCA_041483595.1 Nitrosotalea sp. | reverse complement strand
GTTCGCTCAAACTCCAATTTATCCCATGGAAATATCACATATTCTTTTCCACTGGTTTTTTTGGCATAGACTAGATGTGAAGGATATTTTATCCCTTTTCTTGCAACGATTGTAGCATACACAAAATTATTAGGCGTTTTGACTAGAGGGATAACTTTTTTGAATGTATTACCAGAATCATATATGTCGTCAACAAAAAGAGTTTTTTGAGGAATTTTTGCTTTATCTACTAGAATTTTCTTTATGCCAAAATGATCTGCAATTAGACGCGCAGGCACTAGACCACCTCTAGAGATAGTGGCAATTTTATCAAATTCAAAACCAGTTTTTTTTATTTTGTTTGATAGGATCTCGATTTGCAATACAATTTCCTCCCAGGTAAGAGTAGACGTTCCTACCCAGTCATGTTTTGAGGTCAACTCGTTGTTCTTCTTTTTGATGTCTATTAATCATTTTGAAAAAAATGTATTTGAATGTTAGATAAAGCTAAATAATATAGATCAAGCTAACTTTTAATAATACTGATTTAAATTTGTAATTTATGAATAAAATCAATCTAGCGGATGCTAGGAATAAAATTACAAAATTTTTGACTTTCGCAGGTCCTGCTTTAATAATTAGCATAGGTTACATGGACCCCGGAAATTATGGCACTGATATTGCCGGAGGCGCATCATTTGGTTATTCCCTTTTATGGCTTGTCTGGCTTGCAAGCATAATGGCCATGCTTCTTCAGTATCTTTCCGGCAAATTGGGAATTGCAACGGAGAGGTCATTGCCAGAAATGATTCATGTAAAACTGAAAAAAAAAATTTACATTATACCATATTGGATAAGCGCAGAAGTTGTTGCAGCTGCAACTGATCTTGCAGAATACCTTGGAACTGTAATTGCACTTAATCTATTATTTGGAGTACCACTTTTATACGCTGCAATTTTTGGAGCAGTTGATGTCATAATCATACTAGGACTGACATCAAAAAGATTTAGAATAATTGAACAGTTTTTCCTTTTGTTTGTTTTAGTTATCAGTTTTGGTTTCTTTTACGAAATTTTTATTGCAAAACCAGACGTAGGTATGATAATTCATCATTCAATAGTCCCATCTTTTACAAACTCTCGTGCATTACTTGTTGCAGTAGGAGTCATAGGTGCAACGGTTATGCCTCACGTACTTTTTCTTCATTCCTCGTTGACAAAAGACAAGGTGCAAGGTACTAATCTTGAACAAAAAAGTAAATTTAGAAAATATCATCTGACTGAAACAATAATTGTTCTTAGTCTGGCGGCAGCAGTAAACGCTTCGATCATGATATTGTCTGCAGTGGCTTTCAATCCGACACATTCTGGAATAGAAACAATCTCCGAGGCTTACAAGATTTTGATCCCACTTTTTGGAATATTCGCCGCCACGATTTTCATTATAACCTTGCTCGCATCAGGTATCGCATCATCCGTAGTTGGTACCTTAGCTGGTCAATCAATCATGGAGGGGCTACTAGGAAAAAAAGTAAATGTGTGGCTAAGACGATTCGTCACCAGGTTTATCAATGTAATTCCTACAACTATTGCAATACTTTTAGGGTTTGATCCTCTACACATACTTGTTTACAGCCAAGTGATACTCAGTATATTGATTCCATTACCAATGATACCACTTTTGATCTTGACAAAGGACAAGAAGATCATGGGTCAGTTCGTAAACAGAAAAATTACCACTATTGTAGCAGGCGTGTTTGTTGGTCTAATAATTTTCTTGAACATTTACCTCATTACTACAATCGGTTCCTAAGTAACTACCTTAAACTGGACATTTTTCTTTTTAAGAAATTTAATCAACTGCTCTGCGTGTTCTAGGTCCTGAGTCTCCAAACTAAAAGTCACTCCTGCAGTTCCTGCAGGTATACTTGAGGACAATCTATCATGAATTACATCTACTATGTTTACACTAAGTGAAGAAATCTGATCAACAACCTCCTTAAGTGCCCCCGGTTTGTCGGTCAACAGGATAGAGATCTTGATCATCCTTCCCATTTCTGTCAGACCCTTTGCCACAATTTGACCAAGCAAATACATGTCTACATTTCCTCCGGACAGAATTGGTACTACCTTTTTGTCCTTGGAAGGCTTTTTGTCAAGCAAATATGCTAGCCCAATAGCACCTGCTGGTTCTACAACCATCTTTGATCTTTCCATTAGTAGAAACATTGCTTTTACAATTGCGGAATCGTCTACAAGTACAATATCATCAATTAATTCATTTATTATTTTAAATGTGATTTGACCTGGTGTTTTTACCGATATACCATCTGCAATAGTCCTATGCCCTGAAATTGATTGTAATTTTCCCAAATCAAATGATTTCTTCATTGCCGGAAACCCAGAAGATTGTACTCCAATAACCTTGACTTTTGGTTTTTTTGTCTTTACTGCTTTAAGAACTCCTGCCGCTAATCCTCCTCCACCTATTGGAACATAAATCTCATCAACATCCGGAAGATCTTCCAAAATCTCAAGTCCTATTACTCCTTGTGCAGCTATCACTGTTTCATCATCAAATGCGTGAACAATTGTTGCACCTGTTTTTTGTGCAATATCTGCTGCTTTTGCAGAAGATTCATCATAAATAGTCCCCTCCAAGATTACTTTTGCTCCATATGATCTAGTGGCGGAAACTTTGGCAGGTGAAGCTGTGACAGGCATCACAATAGTACATGGAATTTTTTCAAGAGATGATGCATATGCTACTCCTTGTGCATGATTTCCTGCAGAAGCTGCAACCACTCCTTTTTTCTTTTCTGCTTTTGAAAGACTTGCAATCTTTGCATAAGCTCCGCGGAACTTAAACGAACCAGTCTTTTGCAGACATTCGGATTTTAGGTAAACCTTGGAACCAGTCATCACACTAAATGAGTACGAACTCTCAAGTGGGGTTCTTCGAATTACATCACGCTGAATTTTCTGTGATTCTAATATGTCTTCAAAAGTAACATCCAACAGAGTTCCACCCCAATCTTGGTATATTTGGTTTTTTGAATCAGATCATTTCAAAAAGCGGTGTATATTTTTGCCAATGATATGAAATTTTACTCAAAAATTACATAGTTAACCCATAAATTACTGATATTTTCATCGAACTGGAAAAGGCTAAATAATATTCAATATAAGATTATAGATCAAAGTCAGGGGGTCACGCCTAAGTTAATTGGTGTCAACTCCCCAAACTCTGACACCATTGACGCGGTTTCAGACCCCTTGACTAAAAGTAACATTTTATAAAAAATACTTGATATAAACCATTTTTCAAATTTATAGAATTTTTATTATGTTATCAAGCAACCTGAGCAAATTTACCTTCGTTTGTTCAGAAATTCTTACGAGGTTTATGTTTCCTTGCCTTACGTTGTTCTTTAGGTATTCTAAATTAAAATTACACAGACATCCTTCCTCCGCAGCGATCATTTTGTTTTCATCTATCAAAACTGGAGTTGTATGATATACCTCTATCAACATATTATCAAGTTCGCCAAACAATCGGTCCCTATTAGAAACAAGTTTTGTGTGTTCTGCATGAGATACTTCTATGGATTGAATAATATCTTTAGTAATATCTTCTCTATCAAACAGTACCTCAAATAATTTTTGTTCATCCATGGTGTGATATCCCTCCTGTTGGAGTTTTTCTTCAATTATTTTATCATTTTCGGGTCCAACCTGAACCTGAAGTTTTGTTATCATATCTGATATATCAGATAGCTCTTTTTGGATTTCAATTACACGGTGATCAAGTTTATAGAATAATAAAGCATGATATTGCAATGACATGTGTCCAGAGAGAATGTAATTTCCCTCCTTGATTTCAAATTTAATGAAACTTCTCCTAAGATCTTTATCAGCAGTTGCAGAAACTGCTTGATTACTCCATTCTGGTATTTTTTTTAAAATATCATCAAAGAATTGTCGAATCATTGAAGGATCAAATGATTCTTGGTCTGTAACTGTCCCATCTCCAAGCATAACTTTTAGAGACACCCTTTTTGTGAGATTGTTTATATGTTCTAAGAATAGTTTACGTATAATTTCAGTTTTGTCACTCATGGATTTTATAAAAGGATCAGGATTACTGGTCGGGATTTGCACAGTTTTATCCTAGAAACCACTACATAAAATTGGTATGTACTTTAAATACTTAATATATAGAATTTCATCATGGAAAGAATAAATGAAAAAGCCCACAGTTAGGAAGATAACCTGTTGGAACTGTAATGTAGAAGTTATACAATACTTTGATATAAAATACAAAGGAGAAAGGGGTGTATGTCCAGTATGTGGGGTAAATTTTCCATTGGAATGAAATGGGAATGAGTGAAAAACCAGAAAATAATTCCGAGGAAAAGACTACTCCGAATAGTATCATAGACATGATGTTGGGAGGTGGAAAATCAGGTACTTTGGATAGTGAGAGCGTGATAAAGGAGACCCAGAAGAGAGTCTGGAGTTCACTCAAGAAAGGATATGAGTATGATTATTCAGTAGATGAATCGGATATGTTTTTACGCAAACACGTAGCACAAAAAATCCACATGATAGTCATGTTTGTAGATTTGGTCGGTTCGACTGATATGGCACTACTTCTTCCCCCAGAAAAACTTGGAATAATAATCAGTTCTTTCTCGCAGGAAATGCGTTCAGTAATACGACATCATGGCGGATACGTTCTAAAGTATGTAGGTGATGCGGTCATAGGGTATTTTGTTGCAGAAGAAAGCCCTCTTGTGGTGGCAGATAGCGCCGTAAACTGTGCAAAGACTATGATTGATGTAATCGAGAGAGGAATCAATCCAATTCTTAGTGAATATGATTATCCAGAATTACGTGTAAAGATAGGAATGGATTATGGAGCGAATGTGATTGTTCGATATGGTTCAGATGAATTAAGATCCCATGTGGATATCTTGGGGCCAGCAGTAAGCATTGCGGCAAAGATTACAGCTCTTGCAAAGCCAAATCAGATCTTAGTTGGGGAAGACATTTACGAAAAACTTCATCCAAACTTGAAAGGTCTATTTGAGCTGGTAGACTGGAAAGATACTCATTGGTCCTATCAAGGCAAGAGAACTGGAAAAATATATGATGTTTACGTGATGCATATCTAGACTGTGAAAAATTTTGTTGGACATTCAACATGCTCATAATGATGATCTGTAAATTTTTGGTCAACAATATACATTACAATTTTGT
Organism: Nitrosotalea sp.; assembly: GCA_041483595.1. Taxonomy (GTDB): domain Archaea; phylum Thermoproteota; class Nitrososphaeria; order Nitrososphaerales; family Nitrosopumilaceae; genus Nitrosotalea. The sequence continues at coordinate 2,250 of JBGPGB010000069.1, read as the reverse complement.
ATAAATCAGTATAACTAATATTTTTTTTACATTTTATGCAATTCATTGATATTGTTTTTGACATTTAATTTGAATCGATCAGGCCTTTCTATAAGGATCAGCGATCAGCTGAATTTGATAAAAAACTACCCGTACTTGACACCTTCCTATATTTAACGCGTGATTTTGTGAGTAAACATGAAATAGAGGGCAGCAAAAATTCTAACCATGTGGTATTATGATGTAAGAAAGATAATGGAGACTTTTGGACAGCCTATTGATGTGATAAATTCACCATTTGCATTTCCAAGATTACCACCACGTGCTAATCCCCCATTAGGAATATCTAGTGCAGGAAAAATAAAAGATCAGATAGTAAGAGATACTGACATGATGATGGGTAGACTTTCAGGTTATCATACCATGTTTCAGAGATATGCATCAGGTTTGTTTAATTTGACCCCAAATGGATTCATGCCAGGTCATCCGATGCACACAAAAATGCAGACGGTGGATAAATTAAGAGAAGAAAATGAAAGTTTGCGAAAAGAAAATCTTACCTTGAAATCTGATCTTGGAAAAGAAAAGAAAAAGTAACATCCAACTTTTATAAGGCATAAACTTTCTAGTATAATTGTGCAAAAAACTCCCAGTCAAAAATGGAATGAAAAGATTACACAATACAGAAAAAAGTGTCAGAGCATCCTAGAATTATCTAAATCAATCAGATATGTGGGCTTGATAAATGAATATGGAAGAACTTTGACTGGAATATTTAGACCTGCGCTTAGTACTTTATTATCCCATGAACCTGCAAGAAATGAATTCTTTTTAGTTTCAACAATGCTTGCAATGAGAAATAAAGCAAGCATTGCCCTTGGAAATATGGATCATGTAATTTTCAGACATGTCAAAGTAACACTTGTTGTATTTCAGAGAAAAGAAGGCATTTACTACATTTCAATAAACAAGTCAGTAACACCAGATGACCTAAATAAAATGATTATAAAAATTAAAAAAATTATTTAGAGTGGAGCAAATCCGTGGAATCCGCGAGCTTGTTTTGCACCATCATCAAATGAGGGCTCAAATAATGACACCATATAATTGTCTGGGTCTAACACAATGCAATTTTTACCTGCCTTGTGCGAAATAATATCCCTATAAATGGGGACATTTTTCGATTTGAGTTCTTTTACTGCGGAGTCTATATCGCCTACAACAAGTCCTACAACTATTCCATTTTCTATTGATGTTCCAGTATTAATGGACTTGATTGCGGGATGCAGTATTACTGTAGCACCCTCTTTTGCCAATTCTACCCAATTTTCGCGGGTATTCTTAATCGGCAATCCAATTATCTCATGGTAAAATTTCAGAGACTTTTCAAGGTCTGAAACTGCGATAATTACACTCCCTAGGTGTCTGATATTCATACCCAAAGTAAATACGTCGAGGTGTTAAAGGATTTTGGTATCTATACTACTTGTACGAGTGTCTCTGTGCGCTCTACACCCTTAATGTTATGAATTTCAGTTGTAACATCCTTAATAGAAGATAACTCTTTGACTTCTATGAGGGCAACTGCATCAAATTGACCACTTACAGCGAACGAATCGTAGACAGACTTTACCATACGCAATCTGGCTGCAATCAGTTTCTTTGGAGATTTAACTAGTACTACGGCTTTGACCAACCCATGTCTACCTCCACTTCAATCAGAGTCTCAGTTGATACAATTTCCTTTATCTTTTTAAAGTCTATTACTGTATTGTTAATCTCGTCAATTGTTCCTTGCAATACAACTGCAATATCAGCTCTTCCTGCCACTACCATTATTTCTTTAATAATTTTCCTTGCTTTTTTCAAGGATACCAGTACAGAGTCAACTTTGCCTGGTTTTACAGCAATCAGACAGAGAGATCTCATTATTCCTTGATTAATTTGATCATGGATAAGTCTTTTTGATCAAAAATTTCACATACCAAAAATTTAATCGTCACTTGCTTCTTGGGACCGTGCTTCTTCTAGGTATGCTTTTCTTGCTTCAAGCTCTGCTTCTTTATCGAGACCAGTATCGTCTTCGACAACAATTATGCCATCATCTTCATGAACTATATCCTCCTTGAGCTTTACCTTTTCTTTTACTTTGGTTTTAGCCACTTCTTTTTTAGCCACTTCTTTTTTAGCCACTTCTTTTTTAGCCACTTCTTTTTTAGCCACTTCTTTTTTAGCCACTTCTTTTTTAGCCACTTCTTTTTTAGTAGGTTT
>JBGPGB010000068.1:0-7492 GCA_041483595.1 Nitrosotalea sp. | reverse complement strand
TATTAACAATTCTACTACGTCTGTAATCGTTAATGATGCTTCTAGTTTTCCTTCTTCTGCGCAATTCCGCATTGCTATAGAAAGAGAGATTATGTTAGTAACAGGAATTTCTATTAATACTTTTACAGTTACTAGAGGAGCAGAAAGTTCAACAGCGACAACGCATTCTTCTGGCGCTCAAGTAACACATGTAGTTACTGCTGGTGCATTGGCTCAAGCACTCTTAGATCAAAATATAGGGTATCCTTTAATTGTACTTCCGCCAGGAACAGATTTAGCATCAACCGCAACTGCACTTGATACTAGCGTTGGAGTTGCTATTGTTATAAATATTCCAGCAGTTATGCTTGTAGACAAACTAGGATTTCAAGTTACCAGTTCTAATTCTGGTACATATACTTGGGGTTTATTCTCATTTACAAGCAGTGCATCAGTAGCAACTCAATTGGTCACTGGTTCTGGTACTCTAGGCTCTACGGGTTATGTAACTATTGCAGCCACCGGCGCACCAGTTACAGTACAGCCGGGAGGATACATTTTAGTAGTAGCTAATCCTGCGGCAAATCTAGCAACAATTAGAAGAACAAACTGGTCTACTGGCAGTATCCCAATTCAAAAATTTCAAGCATCATATACATATACCTCTACTCCAGATTTTACAACTGGTTGGACTACTGATGCTGTTTCCTATAATCTTATTTTACATGGAAGATTAGCTTCGGGAACGACATGGTAATAATCTATATATAAATATGAAATTCAAAGAATGGCTACTGGAAGGCGAATATGGAACTTCTGCTTCTGGTGAAGTTGGTGGATTTAATCCAGTTGGACTTAATTCCCCCGACTATACAGGCAAAGAAATCAAGTCCAAATATCAAATGACAGATAAAACTTCTCCATATAACAGGAGAAAAAAAGTTAACGGTTTAGGGAACGACGGATCGCTTCCTGATTTAGTTGCTGGATACGGCGTCGGTCGGCGGCCGAGACGGGCACTGTCTGGGGCGGTGTAAGTCCTAAAGCGAACGGAACTTGATTAGTGTTTTGCTGTTGGAATTGTCTAGTCGGTGACTGTAAACTTCCACGCATAGCTTGTTTTGGAATACCCATTGATCTATTGCATCCACACATTATTATTATCCTCCTATATTATTTACTATTTTCCAGTAGGTTTTTGATAGGTGGTTTTCTTATTTTCTTATTAACAACCCAAATACCATCTACCAAAACTTTTTTAAGTCCTTCTAAACCTACAATTTCTGTTGATTGACGATCCCTAAGCAGTCCGCCACATCTTTTAGTTACCCAGTTGTGATTAGCATTAGGCCATACTGACTCAAATTCTTTGCAGTAAGGACACCAAATTCTTATTCTATTCATAGTTTAAAACCGCCTTCATGGAGGAAATTGCCGAATCAAGATTATCATTTATGACCTGATAATCATACTGACTAGCATATGAAAGTTCCATTTCCGCATTATGTAATCTTCTTCTAATAACTTCTTCTGTTTCCGTATTTCTTTGTCGAAGTCTATTTTCCAACATAGAAAATTCACTTGTTCTTATGAATACAGAAACAGCGTTATATTTCTTTTTAATCGCTTTCCATCCTTGTATGTCAACTATTAGAAAAACATTTTTATATTTTTCTATTTCACTTGCAGGTGTTCCGTAATAATCACCATGTACTCTTGCCCACTCTAAAAAGAATTGAGCATCTTTTGAAATTAAAAAATTATCCAATGACCAAAAATGATAATGCACTCCACTTACTTCTTCATCTCTAGGTTTTCTGGTTGTGACAGATACAGACAGTCCCCAATTTTCATTAAGCAAGTTTTGAACAATTGTAGACTTACCACAACCACTAGGTCCAGACACAATTACAATCATTAATACATTCCTTTACATTTCTTAGTCGCAGTTTCAATCATATGATCGGGAGCAAAGTTCCTCAATAAAGGAATTGGAACTATTGTTCTTCCACTACCTTCATAGGGTATTCCGCAACCATACAAAGTTGGTAATAATATTTTTTGCGATGCTGGACGAGTTCGATGATGATGAAACTCTACTATCGCTTCTTTGTACTTATTGTAAAGTGTTGCGGGCGATGTTTCTCTTGCGTTTTCATACAAGTTAAATGTACACAGAACATCTATCACTGTTTCCAAAACATAATTTAGTGGCATTTGCTGTCTTTTGTTTCCGACTTTGCTAAAATCCACAAACCAAATGTATGATTCAGGATCATAACGAAATAGTGGATTCTGTGTTCCAACTTTAACATGAAGAGCAATGTATGCCTCTAATTCTGGCATATACATTGTTGAAATCTTTGGAACCTGATGAAAACAATAATAGTAATAACCAATGATGCCCCTAAAGGACAACATGAGTGTATTTCGGGATGTTTTTTCTCTGTAGTATTCATTTCGCAAACAGAAGTTGCAAAATAAACTTTTGTCTCCAACAATTACCTTGTTGGCTTGACGAAGATTCTTTGAAAATGTGGCGTGTTTTCCACAGAAGTTACAGACGCCAGTAACACGAGTACCTTCTGCTAAATCTCCATTCGTGACAGGAATATCTGTGATTGTGACCTTTTTGATTTCCAGGTCTTTCCAATGAACTTGGCCGTAACCATCCTGCACTGGAAATCTGTTTTTTGGAACAGAACCACCAATTGTAGCCAGACCGGATTTTGTTGGTTTTGGTTTTGTGCTTTCAGGATAACCTTTTGGATAGCAATCCCTACAGGAACAGCCGTTTGGATGTCCATTTTTTGAATTAACGGCTGTAGTGGAAGCGGAAATTGTGGGAGCACCGGGGTCAATTTTTCGGATTGCCTCACCCGCCGCTTCTGATAACTTTTTGTTAGAGCTTTTAGTTAATTCATGTAAAACGGGAAGTATTGCCCAACCATTCCGATTTAGTTTGCCCCATGCCTTAACGCATTTTACACGATAACTCTCTGTATAATGTTCACAGATAACATCAGTAAAGAGTTGACTTAGTGTTGTTGAATCACCCTCAACTTCTTCGATATTTACTCTTGTGCCAGAATCAGTAATCACGAATCCCATCGGCACTTTCCTCTATTTTGTTGAATTTAGGATTTTACTTATTGTACCACAAGGAAAAAATAAAACAACTCAAAAATTTGTGCCATGCTCTCTATATAAGGTATATCCATAAGAGGAGATAAAACATGGCAATGAGAGATTTTAATACCTGGGCAAAAGAAACAAACAAGCAAATACCTGAACTTCCACCTGTCGAAGAAGCTGGTTCTGCTCGCCGGGCTGCTGTTCGTAAGCACGCCTACCCACCAATTTATGGTCGTGGACAATATCCAGACGCAGACAACATTACACATGCTGCCGATGCTAATTTCTACATCCATCAACCAGGCAAATAAACTTTAACACCGGGAATAAAAAAAGAGAAGACCAAAAATCTTCTCTTTTCTTTTTTATATTGCTTTATTTAATCAAGAAGCAGTCTTACACCACTCATTGGGTCTTCTGACAAAATCTTCTCTTTCTTTTTACGCTCTTCTTCTGTAAGATACTGTCCGTCTGGCGTTTTTACAAATTCAACTTGACCTTGGTGTGTTACCGTTGGTGGTTGTTCAATCATTAGTTTTTCTGGCTGCATTTGAGATTCTACCTCCTTAATAAGTTTTAGTCTACCATTCCTTAACAAAGGAAAGAATCTACTATCGCCAACAAATTCTCCGGTTGGGGGAATAATATTCTGACCATCACGATTAGGTTCAGGTAGGCGTGTTTCGTCCCTGTTAAAGTTTTTATACACGAACAGTTTTTCTGGACCTGGGATTTCATTTAACTCTTTAATGAGTTTGATTTCGCCAGCTTTCAGTAAACTAAAGTAATAACTATCACCCACGAATTGACCACCGAGTTTGACTATTTTCAAATTGTCTTTGGTTTTACGTGATAGATAGATGTCACCTTTGGTGTTATTTTCAAATAAATAGCTACCCGTACCAGATAAGTCATCTTGGCGTTTAGCTAATTGCTGTGCTTTCTTGAGTTCTTTGCGATAATTTATCATATTGCCCTTTACAAACAAAAATTACTAGTTATTATATAGTTTAGTTACTTACTTTTATTTTTTGAAATGGAGAATGCTAATGTTAGATACTGCTATTAAATTGCCTGAAAAATGGCATAAGGTTTACAGAACCGATGAGGAAAAATGCGTATTTGTTGGTAAGGACGGAAATTCTGGTCTTATACGTGCAACAGATAAAACTACAGGCAAGCGATTTGAATGGCGCTCAACTGATGCTTTGGCCCGTGAAAGTGGCTTGAGTAAGAAAAGAGTGGAAGAAATATTAGAATATTATTGCAACAAGAAAGTTGTAAGACAGCATTCTAAAGACCCTGAAAAGTGGGGATATTGGGAAGTTGTTGGTGAAGAAAAGAATGATCCAGATGTAGTTGCAGAAGATCATGCAAAGCGAATGGATAAAGCTACAGGCGGCACTGGGAAGGGAATAGCAAAAACTAATCCTTCCGTAACAGGAGTTCCAGGCGGTCCAGGGAGTGTAAAACCTACACCAGCAAAACCACCAGCAAAGCCACCAGTAAAAAGTCCACCACCGGCGACAACGCCAAAGGGACCAAATGTACCAAAGTGTCCACCGGCGAAACCGCCAGTTAAACCACCAATAAAGAAACTTCCAGCAGTGCAACCCGTAACAAAACCATAACGGATTGGAACCATGAAAAAGGTTTTAATTGTTAACGATGGAAACAACGTATCTGCTTATCATCGTCCATTTAGTGACTTTGGTAAGCAGATAAGTCAAACTGAAATATTATGGACAGACCCAGATTCAGTTTCCTTAGTTGTTTTCACTGGGGGGCAAGATGTTTCCCCAAGTTTATATGGACAAGAAGCGTCCAGAGATACTTTTTGTGTTCCACGAAGAGATATTTATGAATCAATAACTTTTCATAAGGCCAAATCTTTAAATAAACCAATGATCGGCATTTGTCGTGGCGCACAATTCTTGTGTGTTATGGCTGGTGGGAAATTGTGTCAACATATTGATGGTCATCATGGACCACATGATATTGATACATTTGATAAACGTTGTTTTGAAGTAACAAGTACACACCACCAAATGATGTTGCCCACCAAAGACACAAAGATTATTGCGTGGGCATCAAAAAAACGTTCAACTTGGTATTGGGGAGAAAAGAACGAACAAGTCGAACCAACTCCAAGAAAAGAATATGAAGTTCTTGCTTGGCCACATATTAGAGCAGTAGGTATGCAATATCACCCAGAAGCTATGGATTCCTGGCAAAAAGGATTCAAGTTTGCTGGGGAGTTAGTTGACAAATACCTTATACGCCAGTAGGCACAAGTGGCCGTAACAAATCTTTGGCAATCACCATCCTTTGCGCACTAGAAGGCTGTTGGTTGCCATTTATCTTTGACCAATGAAGTATTCTATTTACATACTCCTGTCCTACGCTATTCCAATTCACTTGATCGTCTGGTATTTTCTGACCTTCTGGAGTGTTTTGCAACAAATCAATAGCTGACCAAACTGCTTGTGGATCATCTTGATACATGCTGGTTTTTGGCTGTGCTTCTGGTTCTGGCTCTGGTTCTTTCCTTGCAATATTTGGTAGCTCTTCTTCTCTACCCGTGTCGCCTCTAGCTCTTCGCAATTCATCTTTAATATAAATTGTAGCAAAGAACATACCCTTTTGAATACGCCAGCCTTGATCCCTATAACTTGGATTATTGACAACATCTTCCTTAGACAAATGGAAAATAATATCATTCTTTAATGTTTCAAAATCTACTTGACTTTGTATCTTTCGCAAAGAACCAACTCTAGCATCCATAATTTGAATAGCTCTCTTGGCGGCAATGCCAGCTTCTTGCTCTAGAATTTTTTCCCAACCTACATCATATTTAAAGTTTTCTAGTGCTTTTCTAGAGAAACCCTTTGGAACGCCACGGACCATTGGCTCTTCATCTTCTACTTGATTCTTCAACCAAGCATGTTGCTTAGCAATCCAATCTTTAATAGATGACATTTCCTTAACACCAGTAACACTCATGTTATCATCACGAGTACCTTTTCTTCCACGCCATAATTCTAGTGTGCCCTTACTTAACCAATTAGTTGCACTATCTAGTCTTAATTCCTGACCTGGAATTATAAACTTAATTCCACGTTCATTTAAATCTTCTAGTTTTCTTCTTAGTCTTTGAGCGTTTACAGGAACTTTTTCTGCCATTCCTGTGCTAAACTTAATATCGTAAAACTCTCCTGGTTCACTGCCTGGATAGTTGATTGTGCCTGATTGTGAATCATCAATTAGTTTATTACTATATCTTAATTGAAGAGCCTTAGCTAAAGAAAACTTTTTGCCCATCTCATTAGCCTGCTTAAAGTAATTGATATATTTTAAATCATCTGAATCAAATTCTAGAGGCTTTCTATCTGTTGGACTATGCTTTACTTCTGGTCTTTTCTCAACTTGTGTTAGCGGGGCAAATCCTTTATCGTCATTTTTTTCTCCCTTTTCTATTAAGGCATCTCTTAAGTGGAGACTAGCATTTGACTTGTCATCAAAGTTACCAGGAATACGAGTTTTATCTGAGGACTTAGCATCTTGAGAATAGGCCAATGCCTTATTAGCTTGACTTCTTGCTGCGGTTCTACCAGAGTTAGTTGCTAGATTAACTTTAGCAATATCATAAGATTGACTTTCTAGTTTTTGAATAAGGTGCTTAGTGAAAGTAGGGACTTTTTCATATACTTTTGAATGTTGTCTTAGTTTGCCACCTTCATCTTTCTTTTGTGTTGTAATTGTAATGTCGTGATGTTCTGCATCTGGACGTTCTAGAACCTTTGGACTATAGCGATACATGATAGCATTCATCCAAATGTTTTGTTCTCTTGGAAAATGGGAAAGATAAATATAATCTTGTTTGTCAAATTGGATGGCAAATTCCTTGCGCAATTGAGCCATTTCAACAAGTGCTGTAACATTTACATCTTGTTTTGCAACATATTCAAAAAAGGTTGATCTTTGGGACATTCTATTTCTCCGATTTTACAATATATAGTATAAAGGAAGTATAAAATATGCCAAATTGTAATGCACAGACACTAATGGTGACAAAACCATCGAATACAGCAAGTTGTGGTCCAGCATGTGGAGGACTTGGCCCTGCTGACTGCAATATTCCTGGTATGACACAAAGACGAAAAAGAGAGGCAGTTATAGAACAAATTAAAGATTATGTTCTATTAATGTTGGGCGCTCCTGTAATTAAAATTGAATTAGACGATCAAAACTTAGACTTGGCTATAAAGCAAACATTAAAAATTATGGAATACTATGCTCCTATGGAGTATTTTACCTATTATACATTTACAACAACACCAGGAAAATCAGTATATGACATGCCACCCGATGTTGGTTT
>JBGPGB010000067.1:0-7595 GCA_041483595.1 Nitrosotalea sp. | reverse complement strand
TATCCTCCATGTTCTAAAGTAGTAGTAAATTCAAAAATATATTTATAAGGAATTTTACTTGTAAATAAATCGTCTATTTCATAATCCCTAATTTCATTATAGACATTTCGTTCAGCAACACAAACAAATGGTGTTCTAGCCGCAATACTCCACCGAGATATGTCAGAGAAAACATCTAGAACACAACCACTAGCCCTCATTATGCCAAACAAATCCAATATCTTTTCATTCTCCACAAAAACACACTTATCAGCAAACTTAGACGATAAATCATAAGCACCTTCGTCTCGGTAAACTATAGGCAAAAAATCATTCTCTAATAATCTCTCTATCAACTTTTCCCAAAACTCCATTTGGCAATTTATTGACTTAATGCCTCTGTTCCAAGAACTAACCTTCATAGATGGATAAATAAAAACCCTCTTACTGCCCTTCAAAGCAAGCCTTTCTGCTAATTGTGGCTTTATGGAAGGCTGTTCTGGTAATGTGTAAGTAAGCGACTTAAACTCCTCAAAGAACTTCTTAGTAAATCCATTGCAATAATATTTCTCAAGCTCTTCTGGGTAGATTACGTCAAAATATCGGGCAAGCTGTTTTTCAAACATTCTATTGTCAATATTACTTCCAGACCTTTTAGGGATGCTCCAAAATTCATCAGCCATTGGAAAAAGACCACTATGATTTTGCCAACCCACTAAAATAAAATACTTCTTGTACTTCTCTTTCAGCTTATTAAGAAGCACAGATGCTAATATGAACTCATATCGCTTATCACCAAAAAATGGCAATGCAATAAAGTCTTGAAAGTTGCTTGGTAGATTATTCTCTGTATATTTTTCCCGTTGAAATCCACCATAACTACAAGCTCTACTAACAAACTCTTTAACTTGATTCATGTTTACTCCAATTTAACCAATGCTTTTCGTCGGCTACCATTCCGGCAATATCATTATAATTTTCAGATTCTACTTCTGTAATCGCCTTGTCTACCAACTGAAAAGCAGTATCATAATCCTCTACCACGCTATTATAATGCGCCATAACCAACTTCTTATTTCCTTTTGTACATAAGTATGACCTAAATCCTTCATGCCCAGGAGTTAAATCTCCACCATATATTTGATCTGGACTTTCAAACAAAATGTAAGGCGTACCAACCAAACCCGCTAACCTTGTTGATGCTGTCCAAAATTGAATTGTGAATTTTAATTGAGATACAAGAGCTAACGTATTTTCAAGGTCTTTAGCATCTTCTGTAATGCTGAAATCCTGAACATGAGGATAGGGACAAGGCAAAATAGTTTCCTTCTCACCTATCCATACAGGGTTATAACCCTTACTCTCTAATAACGATATTAATCTTTTATAAAAATCTGCTGGCAGGTTTCTTCCGTAAGCATCACGGTTTCTTGCAGTTACACCTACTGAATTTGGTTTAATGTATTTATTATAATAAACTTTTTTCTCTTCGCCGATTACAGGCCATCTAGCATCTTTTTTGTAGTATGCAGGATTTTCAAACAATCCAATAGCAGGAAATACGGCTTCACACTTATCACACCTTTGCCCAGTGTTAGTAGATATAATTCCACCAGTACAGCCAGAAACCAAACACTTCTCTAATTTTGGATAGGTGGCAATTGTTCCTAACTCTAAAGGACTAACCAAATTTCCCATTTTGCAGATATTTCTCTCAATGCGAAACAGGTTCTTAGAATTATGATGAAATGCCCTACAGTATTTTCTTAACCATTGGTGTTCTTCTCCTAACTCCCAAAATTCATCTACTATGTTTTTATAAAGAAATTTCCTACCATGCCAACCAATTGCAATGCTGTACTTGCCCATATACTTAGATTGCATTAATTTTGGAATACAGTAAAGAGTTCCTAATACCTCTGTTCCAAACTCAGAGAAGCAAGGAAATATAACAACATTTCTACGATTGGGCTTTGGTCTATTATTGAATTTGTGAACCTTAAATTTAATCTCACTAACATGTGGTTCCAATTCTTTTTCGACAGCCGTAAAAATTGGCTTTATATTTCTTCTTCTCATGGTAAATACCTTTATATGAAATACATGTTCTTGTGTAGCACCTGTGGCAATAAAGTTTTCTCTGATGGTAAGGACTTAACCGACTTTACAGAAGTTGCTGTTGCGTCTCTTCCCAAAAGAGCTAATGGCAATAATAAAGAATTTGCCTTTCAAAAGAAAAAACTTAAATGCGATAAGTGTGGTTACTTATTGCAAATAATAAAACTAACCCCCGATAAAGTAGAAGAAGAAACAGAAGATAAAATAAAGGAGTAATATGCCCAAATTTGTAAAGAAACGATTGAATAAAGATGATAGAAAATTTGTTGCAGGATGGTATCCTAGCTTGCCAGACCATAGAGATCGTCAATATGAACCACCTTTAATGGCATCCCTTCCTGCCTCTGTAGACTTGCGCCCTCAAATGCCGCCGGTTTATGACCAGGGAAATATCGGAAGCTGCACCGCTCAAGCATTAGGTGCTTTGCTGCAATATGACGAAATTAAACAAAACAAAGGCAATAAAAACACACCTTCAAGATTGTTCATTTATTACAATGAAAGAGTGCTGCAAAACACTATAAACTCTGATAGTGGCGCTTCTATGAGAACTGGTATACAAAGCATAGTTCAATGGGGTTTCTGTGATGAATCTCTATGGGCCTACGATACAACCAGATATAAGAATAAGCCACCTATTAACGCATATGGTGCTGCTTTGCCTGAAAGGGTTTCGCATTATTCTAGATTAAACCAGAACCTAATACAATTAAAGACAACACTAGTCCAGGGAAATCCATTCGTCTTCGGATTTAGCGTATATGATCCATTTGTATCTAAAACAGTAGCACTAAACGGTATATTGCCAATGCCTAGCGGAAGAATGCTAGGTGGTCATGCCGTACTCGCTGTTGGCTATGATGATTCACACCAAGCATTTATCATAAGAAATAGCTGGGGAGCAACTTGGGGATTAAGTGGTTATTTTTACATGCCGTATTCTTATATTACAAATCCAGGGCTTGCTGCTGACTTCTGGGTCGTGCAACTTGTCCCTTAACCAGAAGAATTTAAGAATTTATTTCCAGTATTATTTGGCTCGATAAATCTCTATTGACATTATTATTACCTTTGAGTAAATTAATAACATAACTTCGAGGTAATATAATGACAAAGACAATATTAATAGATATTGACGGTACAATTATTGAACAAATTGAAAATTGGGCAGAACACGTCGCTGCTGGCTCCAAATTTAGAGCTTTACCAGGAACACTTGAAAAATTTAAAGAGTGGGAAGGTAAAGGCTATAAGATAATCCTTACAACTGCCCGTAAGGAAAGTGGACGCCGATTAACAGAAGAAACCCTATCAAATCTTGGAATATTCTACGACCAACTAGTAATGGGCATCGGCATCGGTCCTAGAATAGTCATTAATGATCTAAAGCCAGGAAATCACACTCCAATGGCAGAAGCAGTTAATCTCCCAAGAAATAAAGGTATTGCTAATGTTGAAATATGATAAGAATACTTTATATGATTTTTGTCTATCTAAATTAGATTCACTTAGTTGCTCATCAGATACTTATAAAAAGCGATTTGAAAGCGAATGGAAAGAACTCTCCGCTAAAGGCGATATTGACTATTTCCTTTCTCTCCAAGACTCTAAGTATCCAGATAACGAGCACAATCTAATAACACCCTATCTTATGGGCATTGTCCCAGACTTCAATATAGAAAAACAATCAGCTTACGATCAAATCTTTGACCCACCTGATGTTGATGTAGACTATATCGACGGCGTGCGTGAATATCTAAAAGAAGAATATGCAAAAGAACTATTCGGTGAAGAATACGTCTGTAACATCGCCAACTATAACACCTTTGGCATGAAGTCAGCACTAAAGGCTTGCGCTAGAGTATTTGGCCTTGACTACGAAGAAGCCGAAGCAGTAACAAAACATCTTAAAGATAAAGATGAAGATGGAAAATCCCTAACTTGGGAACAGGCAATGGAGTTATATGATGAACTCAATGACTACTGTGAACTACATCCAGAAGTGTCTGATGCCGCTAGACGTATTATGAACCGCAATCAAAGTCTAGGACAACATGCCTCCGGGCTTATTGTTAGTAGCGTTCCAATTCGTGACTATGTTCCTCTAATCCGTGGCAAAGAAGGCTCTCCTGCATCATCTTGGATCGAAGGACTACACGGAACCGACTTATCAACAGTTGGCTTTGTTAAGTTTGACTTTTTAGGATTAGATGGAAACTCTAAGATTGCTACAGCAATTAAAATGGGTTGCGTTGACAAAAAGATCAAAAAGACCAATGAACTAATAAACGACATGATTGGTGATATGACAGTGTGCGCATTGCCAGATCAACCATCATGGTCCGACACTTCTTATTTGAATGATCCAAAAGCATTAGGAATGGCCGACAAAGGCGATTTGAGAATGATCTTCCAATTTGACGGCTCTCCTGGTATCCGTAGATTAGCAAGAGAAGGCGGCGTTACTTCATTTGATGACTTAGTTGCCTATACAGCACTCTATCGTCCAGGTCCAATGAAACTAAAATACCATGAAAGGTATGTCGGAAGAAAACGCAAAATCGAATCTTGGACTGTTCATCCACTGTTGGCAGAAGGTGATGCTAATTTAAGTTTTACATACGATGTTTTGTGCTATCAAGAACAAATCGCTCGTATGTTACACGATATTGGTAAAGTACCTTGGGCAGATTGTGAAGTTGTTCGTAAAGCTATCTCCAAGAAAAAAGTCGAAAAGTTCTTAAAGTATAAAGAAGCATTCGTCATTGGTGGACAAGAAACATTAGAACAACCAAAAGCATATCTTGAACATCTATGGGATCAAATAGAAGCATTCGCAGGTTATGGATTCAACCTATCTCATGCTGTTGGTTATACCTACATCTCCTCTAGAATGTTGTGGTTGAAAGCACACCTTCCTAAGAGATTCTTTGCTTCGATGTTCACTCATACAAAAGCATCTGGACCAAAAGATTATAACAAACTCAAGGAATACAAGAGAGAAGCAGAAAAGAATGGAGTCAAAATGGCTGCTGTAGATGTTAATAAGTCCAAGCAAAACTTTATTGTAAACATGGAAGATGATGTAATCTATTACGGCTTTGAGAAAATTAAAGGCATTGGTGAAGAAGCTGCTAGAAGAATAGAAGAACTGCAACCATATAGAAACTTTGAAGATTTCTTGCAGAGATTTGGAACCGATGCCAAAACCGTTCAAGCGTTAATAGCTCTAGGATGTTGGAGAAAAGAAGCCTCTGCTATTACACTGTACAAATTCTACGAACACTACAAAAAGTTTATTAAGAGTGAAGCAGATAGAATTAAGCGATATGATAAAACCAAAAGTCTTATACAACAAGAGATAGCAGAAGCATCAGAAACAGAAAAGCCAAAGTTTATGGAAAAACTTATTAAGTGTATTGCCAATAAGGAAAAAAAGGATATGTTTGCTGAAACACCTATTTTGGCTAATTTTGATCCAGACAGTATAAAGGCCAAAATTAAGGAAGATTATATGGAAGTAATTAAAGATCAAACAGGGGAAACGGCAGAAATAGAATACTATGGATACGTTTGGCAACATCCAATTGAGAAAATCCCTGGTTATCAAGGCCAAACATTTGATGACTTTATAGATTCAGAAGAAAAGACTGGAGAAGTAGAAGCACTTATAATCTCTGTTAAAAAAGCAAGAGGTAAACAAGTAGAATACTACAGTATCCAATTAGAAGATTCTTCTGGACGTAAGCGTAAAATGACTGTGTGGGGTGATGAGTATGAAAGATTCAAAAATGAACTAAAAGAACACAACGTTGTTCGATTGACTGTAGATGCTCCCAAGTCGCCATATCCTACATTCCAACTACAACAATTCAGAACTTGGAGACGATTGCCAGCTATACAGGATCATAGAGTCATCTTACTAGGCAATATTCACCAAATGGCTCACCAATCCATTAACTAAAAGATGCACCAAGCCTACAAAGTAAATATGGTTACTTATATATAAAGTGTAAGTTTAAGATTTACTTTTTTAGGAGAATTATCATGGGTGCATCATCCGTAACAGGCGTAGGACAAGGCTCTGCTGACAAGGCTGGCCAAAGAGGTAGTGAACATCTATTCGTAGGTGTTGAGAAGTTGATTGGTACAAGAGTTGTTGAATGTGGTTATGTCGTAATGGGTGCATCAACCCAAGTCGTAACACTTCCAACCGTTCTTCCAGGTGTTTGGCAGGCTCCAACGGTTCAATCCGAATCTAGCCCAGCAGATACAATCCCACCAACACAAATGGATTACGCCATTTTCGTTAGTGCTTACAACAGTGCAACAGCAACTTATGTAAGTAGCATTGGTACTAGCGGCATATACCAGACATTCACAATTACTGGCGAAAGCGGTAAGTTTATATTCTGGGAAGTTGTAAGAACCAGCAACAGCTTGGTTTCTGCATATCCAACACAGTTCTAATTTAATTAGAAACAATAAAAGCCACTTTTTAAGTGGCTTTTTTTATTATACTGCTTCTATTATAGTACATTCTTTACCAGCAAATTGTATAAATTGACCTGTTGCTTTATGATCGCTACAAGCATGATGCCAAAATGAATGTTCTAGAACATCATAACGAAGAACCCAAGAGGCTCTTCTATTACAATCATTACATATAGGTTCTCCAAAATATTTTGCTTCATTTGAATACTCTGGTGGAAACTTATAATCTGATTCGTCTACTCTCTCCCATTGCACTTTTTCAATTTTCATAATAATTTCTCTACTTTATAACCCAAGGCATAATCGCCCGACTTTTTGTTAGCTTTCATTTTATTTTCATTTCTAACAAGTTTCTGTGGATCGGATTGAGCCTTAACCTTCAAACTTCTTTCCTGTCTCTGCTTTCTTTTCTGCATCTTAAAAGCAGCTACTAATTTTTCTATCTCTGCGTCTGTAATTTCATCTGTTGTAAGCTCTTTAGCTAATAGTTCGTCTATTTGTTTATTAACAAAATCATCATCAATTTCAGTATTCTTATTCATTTTTTTTAACTCCTCATCTGTCCAAGGTGCATGTTGTGGCACTCTCTTACTTAATTCTCTATGATCTACAACCTGTGGATTCTGCTCCCAGTGTGGTATTAAGTTAGGGTCATTCATAATTTTTTCAACAGCTTCATTGCCGTCTTTTTTAGCAATAGCACTTAACACCTTGTACTTATTGTCAAAGAAATCATCTTCCTTTTCAGAATAGTAAACACGATTACAAAGTCTATGCCAAAACTTCTCTAAGTTGTGTTGTCTCTGCGCCCTAGCGGTAGCCTCCCCTTCTTCCATAGGAGTTATATTATACTTAATGTTTCTTGGAACTATAATGAATTGAGCAACAGCATCACCTTCCTTAAACACATACTTAGTATTCTGTAGTGGTGCTTTGAACACTATAAAGAAAATCTCTGGCCACCAATCCATTTCTAGTTGACCCGGAACAGCAACAGGTGTACT
>JBGPGB010000066.1:0-7679 GCA_041483595.1 Nitrosotalea sp. | reverse complement strand
TATCTTTCCAAGATTTTACTTGGAATGTTTTTGGTAATTGTATACTCCCCTGTAATGATATCAAAGAAAACAACACAATCGGTATTTTTCTATCATTTAAAAAAGTGGCGTAGATTTCTCCTAGTTTGAAAAATAAAATTAGTGGAGCGGACTGGGTTTGCTACAATAACGTTCATTTTCTGGCTCTGTTTGTGCTTATTTTGTAGTTTAAAATTACTGACAGGTTTTGACCGAAATATTGATTTTCGTATCTTCTAGTTTGGGCGTATACTTGCCTATTTGAGTAACTGTTTTTGCGTTGTCTACAAGGAAGCACTTTGCTCCAATAATTGGTCTTCCACTACCTTGGGTTTCAAACATGACATACCATCCGTTACTTGATTTTTCTGAACGAATTATTTTTGGCGGTAGGTTATCACTTGGAAAGTCTTGCAGTTCTGAATATTGTTTTTTTATGAGGAAGATTGCTTCTTTCTCTGAAATTACTTGATCATCTTTTGCCCATCCTAGTTTTACAAGTTTTGATGCTGTACTTATTGTCACACAAGCAGGAGAGTTATTACTTGATTTAATCACTAATTCATATCCTATTTTACAATGCAAATTTTCATCATTTCCAATGGGAGATTTTTTGTAAGTTGAAGAATCGTGTAACACAGTCAGATCAACATACAGAGGAGAAGAAAGTGCGTTAGGGTTTACGAGACTCTCCCAGACAAATACATTTACGACATAATTGCCTACCCTACTTGGAGTCCATGAAACACTAGGACTGAATGCCTGATTTGGATACATCTTTCCTGATAGCCATGCAAGAGACGCTGTAGATCCATTCTTGTCTTGGATTTGGACAATATATGTAAATGTCTGATTTATGGTAGTTGGATTAGTAAGATCTGAGGTGATCATAACTTGTTGTTCAACTGTTATTACATGATGTTCATTTCCCATGTTGTCCAAGACTCGAATTGAGGTGGCTGGAACTCTTTCAAATGGAGGACAACTCGTCCCAATGAAAGCAGTTGTTATAATACCAAGATTTGTAGCATTAAGTGACCAAGGGATGGCACTTGTATATTTTGTAGAGAGCGTATCACCTTGACTTACGTGTATTGCATCTTGAGTTGATTGACCGTCAGATATTGTAATAATTCCTTTGAAGATCCCTGAATTGACCTCTGTTTCATAAGCGGTAATTCCCATGCCTTTCTGATCAGAATCAGACCATACGTATACTGTAATCCGATCTATTGACGTACTGAATTTATTTGCTTTAGGATCTGTAACAATTATGCTCGCCTTGGTTTGCTCCTGATCTTGTAGGGAAATCTTTCCTGTATTATAAAAATTACAAGTCATTTTCTTTGTAAAATAACCAGCATGGTCAAATTCTATTGTAGGTTGAGTTTCATTTTGAGCCAATATCGTATTAAAAGGGAAGAGTAATGAAATTACAGATCCTGCAAGTATTGTTAGATGTAGAGTTTTCATTTTCTAACTGTACGGTATTATCATAGTTTAAAAAAGTGGTGTAGATTTCTTCTAGTTTTCATTTGTTACTGTTAGGATCTGGTAGACCCACTTGATCACGTTGTGACAGTAAACAAGGCCAACATTCCAGCTGTGATATGATCATTAACATGACAGTGATATAACCAAGTACCTCCATTATCTGGATACATGTCCAACACCTTCATGCTCATTGGCAACAATTCCACCATGTCTGTTCGCATTCCATCCATGAGAAGTGTCTGTCCATGCCAATGCGGAGTATGCAGATCAGTCTCAGTTCCCATTCCTACAACATACCATCTAACATGTGAGTTTACCTTCATTGCAAGCCCAGGCAAATTGCCATACATGTATCCATTTATGGTATGCCTCATGTTGCTTTCTTGAAAATCAGCGTCTTCAAGTTTTACATTGGATGGATCCTGTGCATATGTCTTGATGTTGTAATCAAGGTAGGGGCTTTTGTTTTCATTAAATATTGTAAACATTGTAACAAATTCCTTGTCTACACCCTTCGGAGATCCATCTGGATTTGCCTCCCCGTGTCTCGTAATAATAATTGGTCCTGCCAGTCCTGCATAGGTATCTTTTACTTCATCCACATGAGAGTGATACATCCATACTATGGAGCTAGGATCATGAGGACCTGGTCCTGCACGTTCTGGCACCTGCCAAATGTAGGTATAATTTCCACCTGATGGTACTGCATCACCTTTTTTGTAAGATGCTGGTATGCCATCATTATACAATGACCCTTCAGAATCTTTTTGATAAAATACTCCATGAGCATGTATGCTAAATGGAAATCTTGCATTATTTTTAAAAACTACTTTAATTGTATCTCCGACTTCGGCATGAATTATAGGTCCCAGTATTCCCAGATGTTGCCATTTATCTTGGACTGCTTTTAATGTTGTAAATGTACCATCGGTATATTCTTGGTATATTGCTTTAAGAGATACTTTTCCAATCCTATCCTTACCATTTTCCATGTAAACATTTGCTATATTATCGAATGGTTTTCCCGTTATCTGGTTTATTCCAGTTGGGGCAAAATCCCACTTTACCTCATCTGCTGCGATATAGTAAGTGCGTGTCTGTCCCTGATAGTTTGTCTCAGCAAAACTGGCAGGTTGAGTATCATCATTATAATTAAGATCATGATTGTGATGGTCACCTGATAAAGACTGGTAACCTACAAGAGATGCAAATGCTGCAAATGATATTGCAAGTAATACTAGGGCGATTTTAACAATGCTCATTAGGCAAGCCTAATTGTTACACGTATTTAATTTCCACAACTAACACAATTGTTGAAAACAAATTTTAGTTCCAACAACATGGAATATCATTTAAAAATGAACTGAAACAATTACAATCGGTATTTTTCTATCATTTAAAAAATTGGTGTAGAATTCTAAGAAGAAAATTAATTATATGGAATTATTCTCATTTTATTCAAGGATACAACAACAAAAACTCCAATCACAAGTATTATTGTAGCGGCCGTTGGAAATTCAGGCACTGATGAAGATTCTATGCCAACCGTAAATGTCGCAGTTTCAAGAGAAATTGGTTGGAACAATATGCCATCCACCTCAACTGTTACTTGGTACGTACCAACATCTGCAAATTGGAATGGTACTGTGACAAAGCCTTCTGCAGTATGAGTGATCGGAATTCCAAAGATTTGATCTGTTCCTTTCTTTACGAATACCTTGTAATCTACATGTTGTTGAGTCGAGCCACTGTTCTTGTTAAGAAAACTAATGTAAAATTGCGTTTTGGAAGTAGTATCTGGCTGCGCAGGCTCTGTATAGAACCCCACCTTGATGCTTCCCTTGTCAGTTAGTTGCACTTGGTTTTGTTGTGCATTACTTGGTACAGTAGTGGAACCACCACCATAATCTAATTGTGCATATGATGGCATTATTATTATTGCAAGTAACACCATGATGCCAGCTAATGCAAATTGCTTTTCGGATGTCATACTCTTACCTCACATGCATGCAACAATGACGGATAGATCTTGACATGATTTGTATCTCTAGTCAGTATGATATTTGATATAATTAAAGTACAAAGTGGCTCTATCAGAATTAGCGATTCCATGATTACTGTCTTGTCAAAATAGTTTAAAACGTTTGATGAAACCGGAATTTTACCAAACTTTTTCGATCCAGAGTTTAGTTCGTACTATCTTTTTTGACTTTGAGTACACGCAAAACTAGTTCAAATGATATCCCAAATGCTAAAACAGACACTGCAATTACCATCGGCCAGAAAAAGTCAGGAGCTGATCCATTAAAGAGAGGCGTTCCAGAACCTGCATGGGGACTCTGGGTTGCGATTGTTACTTTTTCTCGGGCAAGTTTCAGCATCTCCTCAAGTGATGCACCAGAGCCTATGCCGCCATCTCCAGAATAAGGACCTCCTACTGCATTGTAAAATGGATTGTAACTTGTGTATCCGCCTCCACTTGTAGCATCTGGTACTCCTTTTGAGATGTCAGAAGTTACTCCTATTCCTTGCAATGCTGTTGTTGCAAACCAAGATCCTATTGCTGCAATTCCAATTGCTCCCAATCGGTAAATGGATTTAAATGATTTAAGAAGTGATTTGCTTGATTTTGCCTTTTCAGAAAACTTGGAAGGTACAATAACGATTGCAAATTTTGTTGCAGAGTAGTATTTCATGTCATGAGACTTGGTATTTTTTCCTATCTTGGATATCTCGACTAGATCTACATCCTGCATTTTCTTGAGGTGATATCGTACAAGCTGAAGTGAAAACCCGGTCTTTGTTGCAATTTCGTTTGCAGTGAGTGTTTGCTCAAACATCATCTTCAAAATTGTTCTGCTTACATCAGTTATCAGAACCTCTCCTAACGCCCTCAGCTTTTCATCATCAGTATCGTAAATGCCAACTTTTTCTGATACTGGCATCTTGGTTTTTTCTATCATGGTAAAAGGCAGTATTACATATCATTTGTATTATGTAAGACTTTTGATGAAATCCTATTTTCATCAAACGCTAAATCCAAAATTATACTATAATACAACATGAAAAAAATTGTATACGGTACACTCCTTGTTGTGCTCTTGTCAGCTGTTTTTCCACAGTTAGCATTTGCACAGCAGTATGGAAACTATCCAAGCAACACAATGACTCTAGAACAAGAGTTGGAACTTGCAAGGAAAAAAGTAGAAATTGTAAAGGAACATCCAGGAGAAGGCTCAGGGACTCCATATCTTAATGCAAACGGGGTGATTGGAGCCTCTCTGATTTCAGGAGCGATATTCGGTGGAATCTTTGTGACTTTTGTTGCACGTGCAAGACAGATAGAAAAAGCATACAAGATAAGACCAGTTCCTTAATATTTCCTTTTTTAATTTTTTATTAAAATATTTAGAGTTTTCATTTGAGTGTACTTTTAACCAGAATTCCGTTGGCCCAATAAAGTCCTGTCTTGCCTGATGGCAATATATCATAGGTATAAGTTCCATTGTATGATACCTGCTCTCTGTTTTTTATTTTAGAGCCATCAAGAGTATCTCCTACCAACAACTCTCCAAAGAGTCTGCCATCTGCTGTGGGATGATTTGGCGAGACATACAACTCTCTCTTGTCATTTAATACGACATGAACCATCTTGTGATCTGGTGGAACCAGAGTCCTTCCTGTCTTTAATATGGTTGCATTCCCCTTGTGACCAAAACTATCCTGTGTCAATATGGTCATCCCTTCTTTCAACTCCTTGACATTGACAGATCCATTTGGAGTATCAATTACAGTATTTTCAGAAAGACAAATAGGACATGGTTTGTTTTGATATTCTTTTTTAAGAAATGTAGCAGTACTGCCATTAATCTTAACAAGAGTTAGCACAACAGTACAACCATTGCTTGTACTATCTCCAATGTGCAAATTTATTGGGTAACCAATATTTGTTGCAAGAGGAAATTCTCGAAAATTCAATCCCTCAATATTATCTGGGAGGATCTTTTGCACAAGTAATGGCCCTTCTCTTTGCCCCTCACTTAATATGACAAGACTGCCATTACCTTGGTTTGTATAGGTTGGAATGTTAGACAAAACAACTATAGTTCCTTTCTGCCATGAATTTTGCCCTCCATGATATCCATATGTTCCAGCTTTTGTAAAGGTAAATTCGTAAGTATCATATGGTCTGAGGGTTGAACCAGCAAAGATTTCACCAAATGAGTTTGATTCCTTGAAACCATCTGACATTAAAGTGTCTGACGTACCTGCTTTGTTTATCCATCGTACTGTATTGTTTATGCCAATTACAACTTTTATCAATGAGGGTTCAAATGTTTTGCCAGAACGAGGATTATCAAAACCTGGCGGCAGGATGATAACAGGTATCTGGGATGGTGCTTTTGTTGCCCAGCCTCGTTCAACTAGCTTTGTTGCAGTGTTGTGTTTAACGCATATTGGTAGTCCAGTATTTGTTTTAATCAAAAGATCAAGCCCATCTCTGCAGATTACACTTGTTGCTGGAATTCCTGCCAGGAATTGTTGTAGCGGTGGTAACATGTTCATGTCTGCAACTGAATATTTTTCTGGAAGTACGGTAAACTTGATGGGCTCAGACCAGACAAGGTTCCTAGGAGTTCCATATCCATAAAAATCTGCAACAGAAGATATGGTATAGTTTCCAGGAACATCCAGTATTGCAGGATATCTAGGATCCGTAATATCGTCAATACCACCAGTGAAATGTACATTAGGTTTCAAGGTTTGATTTCGGTTAGATGAGTATTCCATTTCAGGAACAGATGGCCCATTTGCCCAGACAGCAGACCCATTTTGATTATTAATCACGAAAAAAAATGGGTGCAACATGTACCAAATACTTGTGCTTTTGTTTCCAATGTTTGTCAATTCCGGATGAACTGTAATCTTTTCACCTAGTTTGTATTCTATTTTTTTTATTGTTTGGGTGGTAATCAGGATGGCGCCATCCTGTACTAGCTTAGTTATCCTAGTTGAGTTTGTATCAAATTGTTTCAATACGTCATTGTTATTGTATAAAATTGTTGCAAAAGCAGTCTGTGTTAAAATCAATGCCAATGCAAATAAGATTGTAATTATTGAAAGATGTAGAGTTTTCATTTTCTAACTGTATGGTATTATAATGGTTTAAAAAATTGGTGTAGATTTCTTTTCATCACAAATTAGACCTGAAGAATTTGTTTATAATTCCCATGTTATGTTTACCAGAACCAATTTTGTATGTGATAAATCCATTTCTGGTCTGAAAATCATGAAAAGAGATAGGATATTCCCTTGCAAAACCTCCATCATCGGGAAGTAATTGGTTGTACGGAAAATATGCCACAGATTGCAGATCAGAAGAGTCGTCGTGTATGCCATAGGCAAGATTTGATATCTCAACTTTGTATCTTATTTGATATGGCACATCTCCCATTTTGTTATGCCATTCAAGACCTGTGAAATGTTTTGATATAGAAAAATCAAACGAGTTTGCATCCACATCAAAGAAAAAGGTGTCAGTCTGACCTGAGATTTCATCCATTAGTCGATATCCAATCCTGTGTTTTGACGGCTCCATGGTGATTTGCCTCAGATATGAATGTCCTACCATTGGTTTTATTTTGAATTCGTATCTATTTGCACCATCAAATATTGCATGGAATTTACCATCATCATTAAAGGAGCAGATGAGATTTAATTCAATAGTAATGTGCTGTTTGTTGAAGAGCTCGAGAAGATAAAGCATCCATGACTTGTCAGGAATCTTGTTTTCCAAGTCTGAAATTATCTTGATAACATCTGAAATTGCTACAGACTTGGGTATCTCTGTAGTATCTTCCCTATCTACCAGACAATAATATCCTGACCAAAAATGCAATCTAAATTAATTTTTAGTAGATTACATTTAGGGATTTCTGATAAATCACATGGTGGGAGATAAAGACCTTTCAAGATTCTGGCCAATCTCCTCCACAATCCAGACAGTGACCTCTAAATCCATTATATCTTGGTTCGAAAGCAATGATAGTATTTGTCGTTCCGCAATTCATGCAGTTGAAAGGTTCATCATAATTCAAGATAAAGTATGGTGGATAGGATTACATATTAAAGTAATTTAGCAAAGTAGCTAAGTACTTACAATTATC
>JBGPGB010000065.1:0-7696 GCA_041483595.1 Nitrosotalea sp. | reverse complement strand
TCCCAGGAATTGATGGGATTCTACCCGTTGATGTATATGTTCCGGGATGTCCGCCTAGACCTGAAACATTAATCCAAGGATGTATGTTACTTCAAGAGAAAATAAAACGGACTAAGGCAAAATAGCAATGAGCTCTGGAAATGAAAAGGACGTAGAAGTTAAAGATACTGCCGAGGAACATTCTGATAATTCTGAGAACACACCAAGATTCGATTCGATGTCAAAAGATGACGCAAAGAAGTTTTATGAAATGAAGGGACTTGACTTATCTCCTGATGTTCCTACCAAACCTAAACTTATACCTGCATTTGAAAAATCGTTAGCAGATAAAATCTCTTCCAAATTCGGTGACAAGATAAATGTAGATTATGTACGATCTGATAGAATAAGGGTAACTACTAAAAAAGAATACATTGTAGATGTTGCTAAATTTATACGAGATGAATTAAAATTTGATCACGCAGAATCTGTATCTGGGGTTGACTATCCAGATTCAAGAGAAATTGAAGTTGTGTATCATTTAGGATCTTACACTGACGAAAAACTTGGAGGACAAATTTTTGCACTTGCAACTCGAGTTCCAAGAGAAGATGAACCAAGTCCAGGTTCAGATATGACAAGGATGTCATCATTACGTGATGTATTCTACAGTGTAGAGTTTCATGAAAGAGAATGTTTTGAAATGTTTGGAGTTTACTTTGAAGGTCATCCTGATATGCGAAGATTACTTCTCCCAGAAGACTGGGCAGATATACCACCATTTAGAAAAGATTTCAAGATAAAGGGAAGATGAGATGACAACACAACTACCCCCAGGAATGCATCTTGAAACAGTAGATGACAAGATAATGACGCTTAACGTAGGTCCTCAACATCCAGGCTCTGGACATATGAGACTAATTATCAAGGTTGATGGTGATTACATTGTTTCATGTGATCCTGATCCAGGTTATGTTCATCGAGGAGAAGAGAAAATGGCTGAATATAGAAATTATATCCAAAATATTCCGCATCTTGAAAGGCCAGTAATTCATGACTCTTCCAATATTTTGTATCCATATTGTCTTGGTGTGGAAGAATTATTGGGAATTGAAGTCCCCGAGAGAGCAAAATACATTCGAGTCATTGCAGCTGAATTGAATCGATGTATCTACATCTTATACTGGTTAGCTATCTATGGAATATTTTTAGGTCACTCGACTATGTTTATGTGGCCCGCA
The DNA here is from genome assembly GCA_041483595.1 of Nitrosotalea sp. Classification (GTDB taxonomy): domain Archaea; phylum Thermoproteota; class Nitrososphaeria; order Nitrososphaerales; family Nitrosopumilaceae; genus Nitrosotalea. The sequence goes on along the minus strand of JBGPGB010000065.1, from coordinate 6,476 downwards.
GGTGATAGGGAACTTTTCATTGATCTTTTAGAAGCAATGTCTGGTGCAAGAGTAACCCATGCATATCTTGTACCTGGAGGAGTACGAAATGATTTACCAGCTAACTTTGAAGATAGATGTTTACGACAGGTCGAATATTTTGAAAAGCGGCTGAAAGAATATGAAGCTATTTTTTATCAAAACCCACTCTTGAAGGCAAGAACACAAGGTAGTGGAATATTATCAAGAACCGATGCTATCAGACTTGGCACAACCGGTTCGGTACTTAGAGCGTCTGGTGTTGATTTTGATGTGAGGAAAAAAGAACCATATGACGTCTATGAAAATTTGGACTTTGAAACAGTAGTAATGAAAGAAGGTGATTCTTATGCAAGATCTCGTATTCCTTATCTTGAGATGTTTGAAAGTTGTAGAATAATCAAAGACGCATTAAAAAAGATACCCAAATCAGGCTCTGTGCGCACAAAATTAAAACCAAATCCTAAAGGTGGTAATGATGAAGTTTATCGTAGAGTAGAATCGGGCCGAGGTGCAATTGGATATTACATAGTTTCTAACAACAGACCAGAACCTTATAGAGTAAAGATAAGCGTTGGTTCGTTTAGAAATTTGATCTGTATGCCATATTTACTGAAAGGCGAAAAATTAGGTAACATGCCGGCAGTTTACTGGGGTCTTAATTATTGGCCTGTGGAGGCAGATAGGTAAATGTCTACAATTGCACCACAGTTCAGATTAAGCAGATTCATTGCATCTTTGTTTGATTTAATATTCTGGGTACTTCTTATCTTCAGTCTAGTTGGATTACCGTTAATTTTCATTGTACTGTTTTTCATCAAACTTCCAGTAATCAACGGTCAACTTATGACGCCATACTTGGCAATGACATGGCTCACCGATCCCTCACGTACACTTCCTATTATCAAAACTTTCATTCATACAACTATCTTCAAAGTAATGGTATTTCCTGGATTTGGATTTGCTGCTATACTTGCAGCAGCAACAATCTTTGTCGAAAGAAAATTCCTAGCAAAAATGCAACTCAGAGTTGGACCACTTTATTGTGGGAAAATAGAAGGAATTCTACAACTAATGGGTGATGGGTTTAAGCTAATGAGTAAAGAGATTATAATACCTGCAAAGGCTGACAAACCAATTTTCTGGATGGGTCCATTATTGTTTGTTGGTGCAGCAGGTGCATTTGTCTCTCTTATTCCAGTTGCTCCAGGATGGGTAGTTGCAAATCCCGATGTTGGACTTTTAGCAGTTTTTGCAGTCATTGGTTTCTTTCCAATAATCGCTGTACTTACTGCATGGGCAGCAAATAGCAAGTGGACATTCATTGGTGGTCTCAGAGCACTCCATCAAATGGTTGCTTTTGAAATTCCACTAATACTTTCACTTCTTGGAGTTGTGATACTCTCTGGGAGTCTAAATCTTTCACATATTGTTGAATCACAACAACACTTTTGGTGGATAGCTTTTCTACCGATTGGTGCAATAGTATTTTTCATTACTATCTTGGCTGAGCTTGAGAGAGTCCCATTTGATCTCCCTGAAGCAGAAAGTGAGATCGTCGCAGGATGGTTAACAGAGTTCTCTGGGATGATGTATGGATTAATTCAACTTGGGACTTATCTGAAATTATATGCATTTGCGGGATTATTCGTAGTCTTGTTCCTTGGTGGCTGGAATGGTCCAATGGTTTGGCCACCATTTCCACAGGATATTATAACTAATGGAATTACAATAGGTCCTATAACTGCCAAATTCCCTGGATTGCCACTCTTTGATCAGGAAATGCTCAATGGTACCTTGTGGTTTGTCATCAAGACTGTAGGAGTGATACTTTTGATTCTACTGCCCCGTGGAGTTTTCCCCAGAGTGAGAATAGACATGATATTACACACTGGTTGGTACAAACTAATCGGCCTGGCATTCATTAACATCTTTATAGCTCTCGGATTGCTATACGCAGGTGTCTTGGGACCTGGAGGATTGTTGAAATGAGTAATGTAATTGGAATAATACGAGCATTAAATTCAGGTGTAAAACATCTTGCAATAAAGAGATTCACATTAAGATATCCTGAACAAAAATTAAAATTTGTAGGTGATGGTTTTCAATTCAATCCTGAGACTGGTGTAGGAATAGCTGGACTGCGAGGCAGGCACATATTGTTCCACGAGCATTGTACAGGTTGTCAGCTTTGCTCAGTAGCATGTGAGGGAATAGCTGAGGCCATAAGTATGGTCAAGATATCTGAAACATGGAAGCATAACAAGAAAGCAATAATGCCACAAATAGATTACGGTAAATGTGTCTTTTGCGGTTTATGTGTTGATGCTTGTCCATTTTATGCGCTTTACATGACCAACGATTATGAGCTTTCTTCCTTTACTAAATCCGCTCTAATTTACACCCCTGCTCAGCTTGCTATAAAACCAAAGATTTCACAAGATGTTGAAATAAAGATCGATGACAGGGGTGCTTCACATGGTTGACTCGGTATTTCTAGCTCTCTCTGTTTTGACAATTGGTTCTGCTATTGTAGCACTTGAGATACGATCTTTGATCTATGGTTCAATAGCCTTGATGCTCACATTATCTGGCGTTGCTGGATTCTTTCTTCTTTTGGATGCACCATTTGTAGCAATGTTCCAAATTTCGGTTTACGTAGGTTCCATTGCAGTTCTTATACTATTCACAGTTATGCTAGTAAGAAGAGAGCTTATCTTCAATAAGATAGAGGATAAACGCAGAAGATATGCTGGTATTGGATTGATGCTCGTACTTATGCTAAGCATAGGAACAATAGTCATTGGTTCAGGTCTGAAAACAATGGATACAAATTCACCAGCAGTAGATTACAAAAAGATAGGAGAAGACTTTCTGACATATTATTCACCTGCATTAATAGTGATGGCACTAATTTTGGCCTCATCAATTATCGGAGCAATGACCCTAGCAAGAAGAGAGGATGTTATAGATGACCAACGGGCTGATTGATTTTATTTTGGTTTCAGTGGCGTTGCTTGCCATTGGAATCTATGGAATGGCTGTAAAGAGAAATGCAATACGTATGCTTTTCGGTATAGAGATGATTATTAATTCTGCCAATCTCAATTTAGTAGCATTTTCTAGATACATACCAAATAGTCAGGGACAGACATTGGCTCTCTTTTCTATTGCAATAGCAGCTGCAGAGGTTGCAGTAGGACTAGCACTTGTAATTGTAGCCTATAGGATGTACAGAAACATTGACATTGCAGACTTTAGGAGCTTGAAAGGATAATGCAATTCGTATTATTACAGGCTATATTCTTACCACTATTACTTTCTCCAGTAGTATATTATATTGGACGAAAATCTGGACCTACTGCAGCAGCCTTGTCTAGTTTTGGGTTATTGCTATACTGTACTATCTTAGTTATTGTTCCAGTGCTTTCAGGAAATTATGAAGAGCATTACAAGTGGACTCAGTTATTTGGTGAATTTGGGTTACTAATTGATGGTCTTGCTTCCCCATTTGCAATCATAATATATCTTATATCGACTGTACTGGCACTATTTTCAAAACCTTACATGGTTGCCAGAATTACCACGATGTTTAAAGAACAAATTAATTCCGAGAAACATTTGGTGGGGGGCGGTACCGAGATGATGGAATCTTCTTCTCTGAAAAGTCACGTTAATCATCAGATTGGGGTATACTATGCTCTCTTTCTGGTAATGGCAATGGGAATGCTTGGAACTATCCTTGCAACCAATTTGATAGAATTTTACGTCTTCTTTGAGGTTATGTTAATTCCAGCATTCTTCATGTTGGCATTATGGGGGTATGAAGCAAGGAGACGAGTAGCATTACTATTCTTTTTCTGGACTCATGTGGGAGCTGTAATTCTATTACTTGGTTTTCTTTCAATTGGTCTTAGTGTTGGCAGCTTCAACTACGCAGATATCAAAACACATGGTATACCACCTCATGTTTTGGGGCTCGCCGCGGTTGCAATCATAGTAGGCCTTGCAGTAAAAATGGCATCTTTTGTAGTACACATGTGGCTTCCACATGTGTACCGATCTTCACCAACACCGCTCAACGCATTATCCTCTGGAGCAATGTTAGGAGTTGGTGCGTATGGATTTTTCAGATTGATAATAATGCTCATGCCCGGTCAATACGAACACCTTGCTCTGGCCTTGAACATTTGGGGTTTGGTTACAATGATCTACGGTGGAATAATGGCATTAGTACAGGATGACATTAGAAAGTTGTTTGCTTATTCTAGTATAAGTCAAATGGGTTACATTTTGTTTGGAATTGGTTCTGCCTCTGCACTTGGACTTTCTGGTTCTGAGATGATGTTTGTCTCTCACAGTCTGGGTAAAGTGATTTTATTCATGATGGTTGGCGCAATAATTTTGCAAGTCGGAACTCGTAGCATAACAAAGATGGGAGGTCTTGCAGGAAAAATGCCAATAACAGCAGTCTGTGCAATGATTGGAGCACTTACTCTTATGGGTATTCCTCCAACCAGTGGGTTCATGGCAGAATGGACCATGTTCTATGGGGCACTTCAAACTGCCATCCAACAAGGTTCTATGATTAGAATGATTACATTTGGTTTAGGCTTGGTTGCAACTGTCATCACAATGGCTTACATACTGTGGATGATAAAACGAGTTTTCTTTGGAAAACTTCCAGAAGATCTCGAAAAAACAAAAGAAGCTAACTGGTATGTAACAGGTCCAATGATGGTCTTGGCTGGATTTAGTGTCGTTATTGGGATATATCCGGACATATTCTTCAACCAAATAATTCCTTTCATGAAAGGATTAGTGGGAGCTTAGAAAATGGCTATTTTACCTTTTGATCTTGATTTTGGATTAGGGGCATTGAGAGTATGGGCAATTTGGATACTGCCGTTTGTTGCAGCTCTAATAATACCAGCTGTTGCAAAAGCTTCAAAGCGTGCAACTGGTGGAATTGCAGTAGCATTTGCTCTTGCAAGTGCAATCTCAGCTGTGACTCTTCTTCCAGCAGCTCTTGGTAATCACGAGATTCACAATCAAATTCCTTGGATATCTTCACTTGGGCTCAAGGCAGGAGTGCTTGCCGATCCATTGGCAGTCATAATGAGTAATGTTGTTGCTTGGATTTCATTTTTGATCTTTGTATATAGTACTGGTTACATGAAGGGAGACAAGGATCTCACTAGATTCTTCTTCTGGATGGCATTTTTCTTGGGTTCTATGCAACTTATTGTATTATCTGATAACTTTTTACAACTTTTCTTCGGTTGGGAAGGAGTAGGTCTTGCATCATATGCATTGGTAGGATTCTGGTATAAAGACAAGAAGAAGGATCACGTCGGAGTAGAAGGACGACATGTACTTGGCCTGATGGACTATTACTCTCCCACTCATTCAGGAATTAAGGCATTCATCATGACAAAAGTTGGTGATATCATGATGCTATCTGGAATGCTCCTTATCTTTGCATTTGCAGGTACTTTTGGATTTAGGGAATTGACTGCAAATACTAGTTGGGCAACTGCAATGTCTGCACAACATTTGCTAATTCCAGCAGCAGTTTTACTATTTGGAGGTGCAATAGGAAAATCTGCACAGTTCCCGCTAAACGAATGGCTACTTGAGGCAATGACTGGACCTACTGCAGTTTCAGCGCTCATTCATGCTGCAACAATGGTAAAGGCAGGTGTATTTCTGGTAGCACGTTTGGCACCTCTCTTCTTTGCATTGGCAGCAATTGGAATTAACATGGATCAATTCTTTGAGGTGATAGCATGGATTGGAGCCATAACTGCGCTTCTTCTTGCAACTCAAGGAATGGTGCATCCAGAGATCAAGAAAGTTCTTGCCTATTCTACCGGATCACAGATAGGTTACATGATGATGGCTCTTGGTGTTGCAGGTCTTTCAAAGCAATTTGTTGACGGTTACACAGCTGGATTCTTCCATCTGATTTCACATGCCATGTTCAAAGCATCATTGTTCATGGCTGCTGGTTCTATACTGCATATTGTAGGTTCTAGGTTTATGACAGATATGGGAGGTCTTAGAAAATACATGCGAAAGACATATGCTTTCATGTGGGCAGCTGGTCTTGGATTAATGGGTGCTCCATTTATCACTACAGGTTTCTGGAGTAAGGATGCCATCTTTGCAGCAGTATACCAGTCAGGTAACACTTGGGCCCTTCCAATATTTGCAATAGCAGTTATTACTGCAGTAATAACTGCCTTCTATACAACCAGGATGATAGGATTGGTATTCTTTGGTAACAAGAGTAAACATATTGAAGAATTAGAAAAAGAGGGACATCATATACATGAACCAAGTCCCTCAATGTGGATTCCATATGGAATACTTGCCGTACTGACGATTGGAGTAGGTGTACTGGGTCTTGCATTTGAGCACCAGATTCATGACCTCTTTGTCAACTACCTGGGATC
>JBGPGB010000064.1:0-7715 GCA_041483595.1 Nitrosotalea sp. | reverse complement strand
TGGCTTTGACCTTCTTCGCCTTCTTGAAAAGAATGTCAGCCTCTTTTTCCTTCTCAGCCAACTTGCGACGAAGTAGGGCGATTTCTTCTTGATCGCCCTTCTCCTGCGCTGCATCCAACGCCTCTTCTTGAGCGTCAACAGCTTCGTAGATTGTCTCAAGCTGTTTGTCGATTTCGCTTTCTTTTTCTTCTATCGCCATGCGGTTGTAGCTAATGGCTTTCTGCAAAATCACTTCAACTTTATCTTTCGGATAATCCAAGAATTTAAGAGCCTGAGTACGGCCAAGAGTGCCATCCCTCATTGCATCCAAAATCATTGGATGACCGGCAAGCAAAGAGTGCGACTGGCTAACCCATGCCTCCGACTTGTCAAAAACTTTAGCCTGTTCAGCACGGGTATGGCCAGCTTCTTGCAGAGTAGCGCATTGAAGCAAGATTTCAAAATCCGTCAAGTGTTCATGGAGAAGGTTTTCCATGACAGCAGCACGGGCACGGTCCTTGTCATCCTTGATATCGGTGATGGTGCATGGGACTTCACCGTAAACTTCTTCTGCGGATCGGATGGTTTTTGTCCCACGATCATAGCAATCAGCTTCGGTTTCCAACAACTCCAAAATAGAACGAAGACGACGTTCCCCTGCAATCAAAATGGGAAGATCATTCTTCAAATAAATTTCAACTGGCTGCTTCAACCCATACTTCTGAATATCCTCACGCAACGTTTTCATGTTGTGAGGAAGGAAGCCTGGATTATCCTGTTGCCGGGGATTTGCAACAATGGAAATTTCTCTAGGATCAAACCAAACGGCAAAGTCTGGCTTTTTAGCTTTTGGCATGGTGTTTCCCCTTAGTCGTTACAGTGGTCAAAATCACAGGACGACACAGCCCTGTCAGGTACAGGAGTAGTTGACATCCTTATTGGCAATAATTCTCTTTTTTGCCAATTCGTCAAGTTATTTGCCCCAGATGTCAATACATGCTTTATCTTCTCTTCTACCTGTTTTGTAGTAGGAAACACCACGCTTCTGCAATGATTGCAAATAAGATTTAGATCACTATCATGCTCAAAAGCACCGATAGCTAAAGCCTTTTTGCAGTGAGGACAAAGAATGTCTTTAATCATTAGTTAGACCGCCGTAAGGTGTCTCTCATTCGACTCAAATCAATAAATTCAGATGCACACTTCTTGAGTTTCTTTGCCGTGAACTCATCAAAAAATGCAACCTCTACACGGATAGCATAAATAGAGCGAATTTCTTCTGCTGTTTCACAATAGTCAGCATCGCCAGAAATAAGAATAACAGTATCACAAACATTCAGTTGGCAAAGTCTTTGAACGTCTTTCGTGATTGCTGTATCAAGACCTTTTTCTTTGGTTATGCCATCCCGCTCAACCAAATTACAACCCTTCAACCAATAACCTTGGTGACGAAGCCAATCGTAGAAGGTTTCTCTTTCGGAGCGTCTATTTTGCTCTTCTCCACTGAGGGAGCCATTCACAAAATCACTATAATAGATTCGGCACTGTTTCAGAAAACGAGGGCCAGTTAATGTTTTTGTCAATATTGAATAGTCGATTCGATAGCAAGGATCAATCTTACGAGACGACAAGGTAAGATTCGTATTGTCAATAAAAATTATAACACGCTCTTGCTTTTGCTTCATCGCATCCTGAATGGATGCAACTTGGCTTTTTAGAGATTCCAACTGCTTTTTTACATCTTCCTTGTCCATTGATTTACCCTGAAAGGTGATGAAATGTAAGTATACCAAAAACTCAACCACATGTCAATATCAATATTGGAAAAATCCACCACTTATTAGGTGGTGGTAAAAGTTGTAAACTTTATTTTGCGGCAGTTTCTTCTTGATGCTTCTCTCTATCTTCCAATTCTTGTCGAAGGATAATAACGTCTGGGTCTGCTTGGATACCAAGACGAACCAACTTACCTGTGCCAACTATTTGGACTTTGGCAACCTTCCATAACTTATTATTCTTCTCATCTACTTTTTGCTTTCCCTCAGCGTCAAGTAGCGGCATTTTAATTAGTAAACTTTCAAGATTTCTTCTACTTAATACAAGCATAAAATTTCCCTTCCATTGTTAAAAGTTAATCATTGCTGCTCTCCCATTAACGAATCCGTGTGCAGCAACTTCATCGGTTTATCCCACGGCTCCTGATTATTAATTATAGCGACTATCCCGCCCTTTTGAAAATGCATGGATTTTTCTCTGGTTCCAGGTCGAACTACAATCCAACCACGCCCCATTTCAGGATGTTGGAATATTGTGCCTTCTGGCATTTTTTGTAGTTCGTTGCTGGAATAAACTTTGTACTCTTCTACTTTGGATTTGGTTTCCTGATTTTTCCAAAATCCAGCTAGAAGTTCTTCAATCAATTCCGCTCTGAACTCTGAGGAATTGTTATACCCCAAATCAAAAGCGCCTTGAAGAAGCAAGCGGAGAGTTTCATTTGTAAGTTCCATCGGTGTCCCCTAATTATTCCTGCGGGAAAGCCAAAGCATCTTCACTCACCGCCGTCGAAACAACCGTCAAGAGAGCGTCCTTATCCTTAAATCGCATGTGAGTACACCAAACGTTTTGATGGTTACGAAGAAGAACCATTTTGCATTCAGCAATTTCGGTTTTGACTTCTTCCAAATCCAATGTGGACTTGTTATCTTCCAGCCCAAAAGTTTGTGGCTGACCATTCGCATCAAGCTCAAGAGTGGGAACCCATTTCTGCAAAGCGTCTTGCAGAGTATCACCACTGGCTTGACGGACGCAAGTGGATTTCTTGTGTTGAAGCAAAAAAGTGTAAAGCATGTTTACCTCTGGTTAAGAAAGTACCTGAATCTTTTCTGTCCACGGATGACCTTCTTCGGCAAGGTCAAATCGAAATCCAGAAAACTCAACAAAATGGTCAAGTTTATTATTGCTGGTTGTTTTAATCTTGATCGTTCCTTCACCAAACATTGAATGGAATATCTTTTTTCCATTCGGTAAAGCCTTCAAATCACTTAATGAAAGAACTACCCAAGGTTCGTTGTCACCCTTTTTGACGCCAGCAAGTATTTCTTCAATAAATTGATCCTTCAATTCATATAAAGAAGAATTACCAGCATCGAAGGCTTTGCCAACAACTTCCGCCAAATACTCTTTCGTAAACCTCATCGTTCTACCCAGCTTCGGCTTCATCCATTCGGGCACAACTGGTTCGATTGGATTACGTTTTACTGCTGCTTTGGGATAACCCATACCTTACTCCTTGGGACTTTCCGGTGTTGGCATTTGTGCCTCTTGCGCTACTCCCTCGGTTACAGCAGGAGTGTCAGAACCATCAGGAGCAGGAACAGGGGCAGGAACTTCCGGTGGTTTTGGAGGAAGTTTCTTGACCAAATATTTACGGACGGCGGTAGAGTCCTTGGCATTAACAAATAGTTGATGCCAGCCGGAAAAGCCATGATTCTTTTTCAGTTTGATTGAGTTTCTACCCTTGAGAATGAATTGCTCAACGGCAGGCTTTGTCGCTGCTGTATAATACTGAGAATAAAGCGCTCGTCTGAATCGAAACGCTGTTCTCTCTGTGTACTCTTGACCGCAACGCAACAGCGCTGTTAGCAACGATCTACGAACACGATATTTCCACCAATTGCTGAATTGGACATAAATAATATCGTTTGTTGATGTTGTTCGGAGAGTTACACGATCTTCTTGAGGAAGACCAATAAGCTCTTCAACGGTACGAATAAAGTCTAGGACGTGAGTTGCTGTTCCAGCCTTGCAATAAAACAAAAATTCTGTAAACGCTGCTGGCTCACTTGTGTTTTGAAATCTATCTCGGCAACCTTCCCAGGTAATACCTGTGGTCTTATCGCCGCTCTTCTTCATTGTGCCGAAAGAACCAGTCATGTTACCATAAGGTAACGCTGGTATTTTCACAGAATCGCCACTGATTGGTTGAACCAACGCAATAGACTTTCGTATCTTGCGGTCAACCCTCAATTCCTCTTCTGTCTTTTTCTTTTTGACAAGCATGTGAAAATCCCTCTAAATGAAGGCAATGATAATCATACCAATTGCCAAGAGAACAAAAAAGAGAATACCTGAAACCAGTCCTTCATTTTCATACCATTCATTATCCATTTTACACCTTTAATTTGTCCATCTTGGATTGTACAAATTCTTCCATTTGTTGTTGCTGCTGTCTTTCGGCCAAAAGTTTACTTGCTTCTGCTGAAAGAACAATGGCTCTATCCATATCCCTTTGATGACCTTTAAATCTCAAATAATATTTGTGCGCTTCTTCCTGATTCACAGAGTAAGTCATCCAATAAATATTCGCTCTCTTCAACCACTTTTTAGACGCTAATCGCATTTGAGTTATCCTTTATACCACATTGGAAGTTTTTAGTAAATACCATTTGTAAAATCTTAACATGATAGCCTCGGTGGGAGTCGAACCCACACTACAGACATTTTAAGTGTCTTGACTCTTGCCATTGGTCTACGAGGCCAAAAAACATTCATCCATAGAACTCATCTTCGGTTAATTTTTTAGCACCACCAGAAAATGCGACAAATACCTCTTCATCAATTTCCTGATATAAACCATAATCTCCATTATCGAATCTAAGCCATTCAACGTAATCGGCAATAACCTTTTCTGCCGCTATTAATGCCAATTGAGCATTGTGCTGGTCAGAAAGTCCATTCAAAGTTCTTGCAGCAATTACCAAACTTGAAACAGCATCACTGATTTCTGTTCCTTCATCAAACTGACTGCATAGATTAATACGTTCATTTAACTTCATCATTTTAACCACCCATCGCTTCAAAACCGTAATGCTCACTACCGTAAAAATCCATCTCAGTGAGCACTCTTCCAGATGTTTTACTTGGCTTTATCTCTTTCATTTTAATAAGTTTTGCATTTTCGTCAAGAGCGCCATTTATTTCCTCAATAACAACTTTCCTCTTTTCTGGTGGTCGCCTAAACTCTTGAGCAATCGCTAAAATCAAAGGAAGATCAAGCAATTTTTCTGTATGAATTTTACTATGTAAATCCCTAACCTCAAAAGCATGAAAAACCCAATCCATGCTTGACAACTGCTGGCGGTAAACTGCGGTAATAGGTAGAAATTTTGGTATTTGTATTACAAACTCATGGAATGCAATCTTAGACAGAAAATGAGTATTAAACTTTTCCCACTTGGCAGGCATTTCAAGATTTATATAACGATGCATACAGGGATGAATATCATACAAAAATTCACCAACTAACGCTCTCCATCTTCTGCTTCTTACTCTTCTACGAACATCATCTGGAGTAGGGTCTGGTGCTTTATAACTATTACGTCCAAGTTCAATCAAATCACGTAAGCCTTTATTGCGTATAGTTACGTCAGAGTCTTCCTCAACATTCTCAGAACTCATCTTTCCACTCCGACAAAAAGAAATTTGCCACTTTGCCTTTTTTTAGCTTAAAAGGCAATTCCCAAATTTGCCCAATTACAAAGGGCAATTTCCTCGGAACTATCGGTTCAACAACTTCATAAACATTAAATAATTTCAACGCTTTTGTTTGCAAAATTCTGTAAATTACCTTAGATGGTATTGGATAATCTAATTCATTCAATGTCCTAATTTTGCAACTGCCCACTAATTCACTTTGATATGGTGGCCAGTGAATTAATCCGTGCTTCTTGTAATAGCAATAAAATTTTGGAGTGTTAAACCATTTCATTTCTTCGTCTCTGAAATGATTGTACGCCCAATCAAAAGGAACTTGTTCTTTACATTCAGTTACCCTATTGTGAGTTAGCCCGTAACATAAATGAGATAAATATTCTGTTGAAACCCGTATAAACCCCATTTTTCTGGCTTGCCAAATTCTATAGTGAAAAACATCTTGAGTCTTCAACATCTTCGATGTAAGCAGTGAAATTTGCTTAATTTTATCAAGATCAACAGGTTTAGCCAACCTTCTACCAAAAACAGCATTGGTCGATCTAACCAGTTTTTGATATTCTTTTGACACAAAAACTCCTGTATTTACTAACTTCATTATAGCAAATAAAAGGGAAAAAACAATGATAATAGCAACCAGTGGAGCAATGGACCCTATTCATGTTGGTCATTTAGAATTACTCCAAAAAGCAAAATCTTTAGCAGGAGATAATGGCAAACTTATTGTTATCGTAAATACAGATGAATTTCTAATCCGTAAAAAAGGGTATGCTTTTATGCCACTGAAAGAACGTGTTGCTATTATCTCAGCCATTAAATACGTTGATGAAGTTGTAGTTTGCATCGACGAAGATCAAACAGTATGCAAAACTTTACGATTGCTAAAAGAAACTCACAATATAGAAGCATTCGCCAAAGGTGGTGATAGGAGCGCTACTGAAATACCAGAAGCGCCCATCTGTGCCGAACTAAACATTAAGATTATTGACGGACTAGGTGAGAAAATACAATCATCCTCAGACCTTGTTAAAAAGTCTAAGTCTTCAAAGGCTTCGGCTTCAAAGGAATAGGAGTAGTATCCAACTCATCTTTTAACGCAGCCTCAAGCGTTATAATATTAATTGCATCTTCTGGAGTATTAGACAAAATATTAAAAGTTGTCAGTGCCTCCCGTGCGGCAACATCGCTTTCAAACTTGTTAGCGGATGAAAGTTCATCCCAACCTTCGTCTTGACTCCAATAAGAAGCGCCACTATATCTTTGAATAACCCACATAATCAAACCTCCTAAAAATAAAGATGAAACTCATAAATACTATATGAGATACGATGTAGTCAATGAAGACGTTAGATATTTAAGGGATGAATGCCCAATCTCTTGTTTTAGTGTTACTGGAACAGGCCCAGGTGAATGTAAATGTTGCCCTAAGCCCGAACCTCTACCACCACCTGCCCCACCACCACCACCACAATGTTGTGCTACAAGAGTTGTTGTCCGTAACTCTGGAACTTATCTTGTTAGCAGCAATGGAAGCGTTATGAAAGTTTGTTGCTAATCTTCTAAGATTTCAACAGAACATTTAATTGGTTTATATTTTGCCTTTGGTGTACAATCTCCGTAGAAGCAATCCATAGTGTAAGTTGATCCACCGCATCGAGGGCACTTATAAGGTTCTTCGTTCTTTTCAACCTTTTCGACACGACGAACACGACCTTGGTGAAAAATAGTTCCGTTCTTAATCTTTTCTTTAAGTTTCATTTTTACTGGTTCGGAATTAATAATATCTCTAAATGCTTTATGGTCTTCGGCTATATTTTTAGGCATGTCTAATTCACTTGGGTAAAATTTATTACGAGCCTTACGGCGGGCTTCTTGTAAAAGATTAGCTACACTGGCATCAATTGCTTTTCCGCTTCCTACACAATTTTGACCTCCGCTTGCGCCATGTGGATCATACACATGCCTTTCTAATACCTCTTTGCCAAAGATAGTTTCTACTTTAACCACCTGTGAGCAAAAACTACAGCGTATGCGTTTGGTCATTTGATCCTTCTGTTTGGCCATGTAATCATTAATTAGTTTTTTGTATTCCGGTCCCAACTCCCAATGAGAAGGACCGGACATAGAACCGGATTGGTCCCACATACTTATTCCTTTTTGATGAGGTACTTCTTGACAATCTCTCTGGAGTACCTTGCGAAATCTGGACCTGCCATAAAGTATTCAGGGTGTCCTTGAATACCTAT
>JBGPGB010000063.1:0-7759 GCA_041483595.1 Nitrosotalea sp. | reverse complement strand
CTAAATCTATAAGGTTTGAGTTTTGTTTGTGAGTAAACCCCGAAATTGCACACGGACAATTTGAAAGTGTGAAACCCCGACTTGTTTCCAGAAGTTCCAATGGCAAAGATAGTTGCTGGCTAAAACTGCTTTCCTCGGAATAAAATGTCAACGAGTCGCATTAGTTTGGTTAACAATCAATCAACCGAAATCTGTATTAGGTACTTTTTTCTAGAATGATTCTCCATGTCTGGTGAGAGCAAACAACATCCTTTCGAAATATTCATCAATGCACAGAAGAAAACTTGGAACGAAGAGAAAATCCACTTCACACAGGTAGTTGATTTAGCATTTGCTCCGCCGCATCCTCCGGGTCAGATGTTCACTGTTCAGTATTCTCACGGTCCAGAGAAAAACCCTCAGGGTACTCTTGCTGAGGGGCAGAGTGTTTATGTCAAGAGCGGCATGGTTTTCAATGTCCACAGAACTGATAAATCATAGTGCCGACTTAAAGCGGCTTAAAGAGGAAGGTTATGCGATAGAAGTATACCATGGGCATCTCTTAATCCACAAAGTTCCATACGTGAACGAAAAGAAAGAGGTAGTATATGGAATACTGATTTCAGATTTGAAAACAGATGGTACGTCTACTGTGAAACCGGAACCTCACATAGCACTTTGGGCAGGGGATCATCCATGCAAGTCTGATGGTTCAAAAATGGTCGATATTGTGATTAACTCTGACAAGACGCAGATCAGAGATGGACTTGTGACTGCCTTTACCTTTTCTCAGAAAAAAACTGAGACAGGAGGATACCAAGATTATCATGAAAAGATGACACGGTATATTGACCTACTAGAGAACCAAGCTCATGTTATTGAGCCTAACGTGACAGCCAAGACGTTTGCCCTTGTTGAGCTTACCGAAGAAAAATCGGTTTTCTGCTATATGGATACAGCATCAAGCCGGGCAGGTATTACTCACATAAATAACAAGTTGAAGAAAGACCGAATCGCTATTGTGGGATTGGGTGGTACCGGAGCATATGTCCTCGACCTTATAGTCAAGATGCCAGTAGAGGAAATACATCTATTCGATGGAGACGATTTTCTCTCGCATAATGCCTTCCGTTCTCCCGGAGCACCATCTGTTGAAGACCTCAAAAAGAGACCCACAAAAGTGTCATGGTTTGCAGAAAACTATTCCCGAATGCGACATAAGATAATCCCACATTGCCAACTTATCGATGAAACAAACGTATCCGAGTTGAAGCCAATGGACTTCGTATTCCTTTGCATTGACCAAAACAAACCAAGACAAGTGATTGTTAATTACCTTAATGAAAACGGAATACCCTTTATCGATGTTGGAATGGGACTCGATATTGTAAATGATGCATTAACAGGTACGGTTCGAGTAACGACTCACATACCGGGTTCTTCTGACAAATTACGAGATAGAATCCCCCTCTCCACAGATGGTGAAGACGATGAGTATTCGAGCAACATCCAAGTTGCCGATATGAATGCACTAAATGCCGCCCTCGCAATAATCAAATGGAAGAAAACATGTGGATTCTACCTTGAACATGAACAGGATAATCACACTGTTTATTCTACCTTTACGAACCTAATTACAAATGAGAAGATCTAAATGAAACGAAAGTTGAAGATGATAGCCCCAAGGTTTATTGACTTGGTTCCGGAGGTATTGGAAGATGGTGTACTTTACATATCTATTCCCTACGATACAGCGACTCACAAGTGTGCTTGCGGATGCGGTGAAATAGTGGTAACACCTATCAAACCAACAGATTGGAAGCTTACATGGAACGGTGAATCCATTACGTTGCATCCTTCCATTGGAAATTGGAGTCTTCCATGTCAATCACATTACTTGATTATAGGTAATAAGATAATCTGGGCGGGGAAGTGGACCAAGTCAGAAATAGAGACTGGTCGCAAAAATGATAAGAAAGCGAAATCTTGGTTCTATGGAAGGTTTAGAAAAAAATAACGTTCTTCTAAATAAAATGTTGATTTGTTTTACAAAGCACTTTGCAATCATCTCTCACTAAACTAAACACTCAATTTTCAAACCTAAAAAATATTCCCTAACGTAACACCTCAAACCCCTAAATGAACACCAAGAGAAAATTTCTGAAGCATCTCTAAGATTGAACAGTGTCTGTTTGTTGACACTGGTAAATTAAAGTGTGAAACAGACTTTTGAAATTGGGTGTTAAGTTACGGTTGATTTTGAAAGGTTAGAAATTGGGTGTTAAGATTCGGGAGATAAAAATGACAATTCAAATCCAATACGCAATTCGTAAGTAATAATCAATCACATAACTAGCCTTTTCCCTTATGAATTCCCAAACTCTCCATGCCAGATGATTTTCTTCTTGGAGAAATAGATATGAGGAGGGAAGAATTGGTTGATGCACTCAGTTATCATAAGAAGATATTTACCAATGGTCTCTCTCTGGAGTCCAAATTTACAGACCTACATCTTGATTTTAATAAGGTAAATGATAAGGCTCAAAGCTTTATCACAGTAGCAATGCAGTATATAGAAGAATCAGAGCAAGAAAAACACAAATAAAATTTGGGTGTTAACCTAAACCCTTCAAAGTAGACTTTGTCCTTTAATCTCTAGTATTTTTTATGGCTTCAACAAAACGTTTCCATTCGCCAGTATTCCAATCTTGTTTATGAGAAGTGCCTAAAAAGAAACATTTGTTTCCTAATGCACTTCTTGTGTCTTCTGTAAAATTTACATTCTCTTTTACAGTGATATAATAAAATGGTATTTTAGCATTAATGTGAGGTTCAAAATATTTCTCTATTTTTTCCTTTCCTTCAACTTTCTTGTAGAAAAAGCCGTGTTTCTTAACCTCTATTTTGGTCTTAACGTCTGATTCTTGGTAAATATTAGAGTCTGGCACTTTTGGTCTTGCATTTTTATCTAAAATTAATATGTCAAACTCTGTAGAATCACCAACAATAAATGCATTGGGTTCTGATACTAGATGTTCTGTAAGATGATTTCTTAAAAAAGCAGTTATCTTTCTGTTTATCAAGTCACCTTTGTACTTAGCCCACTGTCTACCATGTACATTATCCAATTCATCTGAAAGAGAATGGAGATATTTTTCCTCTTCTTCATAGTTCATAAAAAATTACGATGCTAGCCTAAACTCTTCAAAGTAGACTTCGCCTTTATCAACCGCATTTTTGATACTCTTTTCTCTTGGCGATTGTTTTGCATTTCCTGTCTTTGCCTCAATGAATGTTATCTTGTTTACCGTGTTATCCTCAAAGAGTCCGTCAAAGGCTATGAAATCAATCGGTTCTGCCAAGAACCTGCAATCTCTAGGCTTATGACCCCAACTAGAAACAATAGGTGCAAGATGTTCCAATGTCTTACCAATGTAAACCTGTTTTGATTTTTCGATTGATGATTCTATTATCTTCTTTTTCTTTTCCTCAAACTCATCCTCTGCCTGTCTTAGTTGATCTAGCAAGTCCTTTGGTGGTTTTTTACCAGAGAATATCTTGAACTCGTTTAACCTATGAATCTCATTACAAGCGGGACATTGAGCATAGATACTTCGTTCTGCTTGGATAAAGTCAACTAACATCTTTTCAGCAGGATTTGCCATACTATGTCATCTTTGCCATAAAGATAGTTTGGAGTATGTCATTCTATTTTACAGACTCGATCATCTTAATCCAACAACTGTCCTTTCCATTAGATAGCCAGCTAAAAGATGATTATAATTTCTGAATTTTAGGTTCAGGTCTGTTGAGACTCGGGACAATATCAGACTAATTTCATCCAGATAATTCATTGAAATATTTCGTGCGTAAAAAATGTCACATTGATGTCCCTTTTCATGTCACTTTTTGTCACTTTTTGTCACTTTTTGTCACTTTTTAATGAAATTTACGCACAAAAAAGTGACATGTGACACAATTTCTAGCTTGTCCGCCGCCCTGTCACTTTGTCCGCTATAACTTTAGTCCCTAACCTCTGATCTATAATTAAGGAGACAGATGAATACAGTCGATTGGATGCCCAGTGCAATCCAAAAGAACCAATCAGATCGGTTTCTTAACAATCGCGTAATCTGTTAACAAGTTCAGAATTTTGCACCGGAGCCGTTGCAAAAGCATTTGTTGGATCAAGCTATTGATCCAGAGACCCCCTTAGTTTGTTCTTAGCATGGTAAGGCATTGTGTCTGACCACCTTCATTTTTGTTTTTTGGCGATGCACGGGCAGACGACTGAGTTTATCTGTCTCATTTAATATAGAGCCTATGTTTGGTAAAAAAAAATAAAATTTGAACTCGACAAATCGACACGGGGGGGATAGTATATGTCGAGCTGTCGATTGTCGATTTTAAAATCCCCCTTTGTTACCTAGGTTTAATCGACAAAATCGACAAAAATATCGACATGTAGTCGTCATTTTCTAGGCATGGTATACCTCGATGCACGTGTTACACATGTATCTCGATTTTTTTCATTGCACAACCGATCAAGCTGGGCATAGCTGGAGAAAATGGATTGTAAGTGACGAGACCCTGTTAGTTCATTAATCGTACTTGAAAAATCCAAACGAATATGCCCCTATTTGTTGTAAGAGTCAATCCGGTTTCTTGAGATATTTGTCAGGATTGGACTGCATATCTTCTAAAAGGTGCAAGAATCTCTCTTTGAACTCTTTTAGTTCGTTTACTTCTAGTTTAGTTGTCTCAAGCTCAGAGCGCTCTGCTTGAAATTTCCTTATAGTTATTTTCTGCCTCTCTGAATCATCTATTGTCAGGTCAGGTATTGCCTTTCTGAATTCTGCAAAACATTCCTCACGAGTAGGTGTAAGATAAGTACCATCAAGACCTTTTTTATGTGCCATTAGCTTTTCAGCAATATTGGAGTTGATTGCACTATCAATTTTTAAAATTGTATTGAACCTTTTTCTAAATCCATACACAATGGGCTTGTCATATCGTGAATCTATTTTTCTTCTAGGAATGGCAGCAGCTTTGATTACACCGTTCACAATATCATAAACTGAACCTAATCCTAAATGAGTATTTTTTGACCCCTCATTCTCAGTATCAAATAGAGGTGTTTCATCATCAAACTTTTCACCGTTTAACTTTCGTGCCTTATGATAATTGTCTAGTGCCTGTCTAGCTTCAGGTGTCAAAAATACCCAATAACCATGTTTTGAATTTTCAGAAGATCCGGTGGGATCTAAATCATAAACCCTAATAGCATAACATCTGTCAGACATTTCAAAAAGATGCTTCATGCGTAATACAGGATCTAAAAGGGATTGAGGTCTTGCTCCAGTCGATGCAAAAAAATGAATTAATGCCTTAGTTCTAAGTTTTGTAGTTACGGACAACATTCGTCTTATTTCTTCGGTGGTGTATGGTATCCGTCCTGCAATTTCCTCTGTGGGATTACCATTATCTTGAATCTTGCCAAAAACAGCTTTTTTGAAGTATAATTTTCTATTAGAATCCAAGAATTTCTCAACTGCTGCCACCATTACTCTAGTAGATGATCCCTTCAATCCTCTTTCACCTAATGACATGACATAATCTTCGATAGTATCTTGTAGGTCATTGATCTCTAATGCTAGGATCTCATCATGACTCTTCTTGACATATTCCAGGAATATGTTGAGTTGTCTGTTATAGAATTGGAATAGTTTAGGATTCTTGCAGGAGCTTCTAAAATTTCTCAAAGCTCGAGATTCTTTTTGTACTATTTCCACGCATCCGATTTAAATAAAACTAATATTTAATTGGGTGTTTTATCCCCAGATAAAAGCGATTAACTGTTCATATAATACCATTTGATTTTTGCTCCTATTTAATCCAAGAATGAATTTACTTTTGCTAAATTATTGGATTAAGCGAGATGCTAGATATTGAAATTTTACTCATAATCAACACTCAATTAAAATTCCTATTGATTCAAATAAGATATCGGTCAAATTTTGTATAATTTGCTGCCGAGTCATGACCTAGACTAGAATTATTTAAAATTTGCTACTCTTGGCCACCTGATAAAGCTACGCAATTCATTATATGCATCATGACCATCATATTGCAAGAACATGTTTCAGACAGACAAATCTATCAATTGTGTAATATTGAAACACATGCACAAAGGTATCTATGGGCTATCAGGAGTAGAATCAAGTTCACAAATGTCTAGCGAAAATCTTTCTTTAAAATCAATAGATGAAATGTGGAAGGTGATAGAAAGTTCAGGAATAAAACGTGAGGTTTTTGAAAAGCACAATCCTAGCTTTGCAGAAATTAAAGATCTATATTTATTCATAAAACAAAGGCAAGAACCCCTAAATTCACAGAAAAAAATAAAGAAATGAAAACTTCTGGTCATCATTATGACCATGGTTGTGAAATTTGTATTGAAAGAGGAAATTGTGAATGTCTCGAATGTAGGCTTTCAAAAAGTGTTGTCATGCCAGTTCTGTCTGTACAATCATAATTGGATTTATGGACGATAATTTCAATCATCAGGTAACACTAATGATCGTTTAATTCTACCCTAACTATTTTATAATTAATTTTTTCTGTTAACTTTTCTAGAACTATATCAGGATTATCATTTTTATGTTTAAAAGAAAACGTGGTCTTACACCCTCAGGAACAAATTCAATGAAGTTTAAGTGTGATGAACAGATCTTTCTTACAAACTCTGCCCAACTTTTATTAATTATTGATTTGATTTATGTCTTAATTGAGGAAATTTTTACTCGTATTAATTGGACTAATTATAATTCCATTATGTTATATGGCATGGGCAACTACAGATCTTGGCACACTTGGAAGCCCAGACGTTACAATCTCTCCAAACTCAGGACCCCCTGGAACAAAGATCACAATTGCTGTAGCGAACTTACCTGACACATCTAAAGAAAGTTATCCATACCCTGATCTATACATCTATCTTCCATTTTCACAATCATTTGGTACCACTTTATCAAGTCATTGTGATGGACAAGATTGTTTTCCAATTTACATACATACTGACGCATTAAATCATGACTTTGCGGACAGGATTATCACATTTTCACTTCCCAGTATAAACAATCCAAAACCTATATTTCTTAATGGGTTTGAGAATTCCCTATGTGATATTTTAGTAAATAATAAAACCGCTGAACGATTCTCAACTTTATGCAACACAAAAGATCAGCCCCAGGGGACATACCTAATCAAGCTTGTATGGGTCCTTGAGACAGATCTTAAACAAAGTTTTATTGTAAAAACAATTCCATTTACCGTCACTACTGCAGTATCATCACCGTTAACTCAAGTAGCCGATAATGGTGATATCATACTAAAAGAGTATCAAAATGGAACTATAAATCAAGATCAATTTTATTCTAAACTCAAGGCAAAAGGATGGAATGATGAACAGATTAGACAGGCACTTGCAGTATTAGGCAAGTTACCACATCAGATGGGAGTTGTTGGCCCAGATAGTAAATTGCCAATTTACCAACTAAATTCATCTAGTCAGTCCATAAAAAATATAATAAAACAAGGATCCCCAAAGTTAGATATCAAATTAGATGTCAACACTACGGGTGAAGTCAAAAAAGAGCAAAACTCGCAAAATAATTCCACACCGTCAACACAACAAAATTTTTCAACGATACAATCTCCTCAAAATAAATCCATATCATCAACACAACAAAATTTTTCAACGATACAATCTCCTCAAAAT
>JBGPGB010000062.1:0-7800 GCA_041483595.1 Nitrosotalea sp. | reverse complement strand
CACTATTATATCAGATTTTTTGATATTTTATTGAAAACCTAGGGATTTTGACACATATGCTCTAAGGTATATGGTATAAATTATTGTGAGATGTCTGGTATCAAATGCTGAACAACTTTAGAGAAGGCCTAAAACCAACCCTTCAGAATATAGGCAAAATTTTTGCCTCAACCGGATTATCTGCAAATTTCTGGACTGCAGTAGGACTTTGTTTTGCATTTACATCTGCAATAGTTTATGCCATTCATCTCGAGTATTCTTTTGTTCTAGGAGGGATCTTGTTACTTATTTCAGGATTTTTTGACATAGTTGATGGTCAGGTTGCTCGCATTACTGGGAAGATATCAAAAAAGGGTGCATTCCTTGATTCTGTCTTTGACAAGATAGCAGAAGTTGCAATATTTCTTGGAATTCTAATTGGTGGGTACTCACAAGGTTATCTTGTACTATTGGCGATAGGACTTTCTTTACTTGTAAGTTATACTAGAGCAAGAGCGGAATCTGTTGGAATTCAACTTCAAGGTATTGGTATAGGTGAACGTGCAGAAAGATTACTTGTAATTGCAATAATTGGAATGATTGGTTTCCTGAATTATGCAGTAGTTATTGTAGCAATAATTGCCGGAATTACATTTGTTCAGAGAATGATAACAACAGCTCGCAGAATAAACGACTAGACTATCGCAGTCTACCTGTCTGACGTCTTGAATCTGCTGATCTTATCTTTAGAATTCCAAAATGTATTGCGCATGATATGCAATACCATTTGAGTACAGTTGGTGCTGCAATGTATGCCCCCTGAGCTCGTAGTTCCTTTGCTAAAGTGTGTTCTACTAAGTTTAGTCTCGATGTTACTTTCTTTGCCTTGTCTCGTGGAACGGTAGCACCACAGTTTGTACATTGAATACGTCCAGTGGATCCCTTTCCTCCTTTTTGTCGTCCACGACTTGCACGCTTTAGTGGCATGTTTTACTAGTATGGAGCCTATTTATAACGATATTTGATGCCTTATTTTTGGCAAATTTAAGGTCCAATAGTTACTCATTTGTAGGAACATGCTTAGAATGAAGATAGCATATTTTTCCTTTGGGAATATAATTGTGAGATGTGAGGACAAGTTTTCATTCTTGGCAGTTGAAAATGTTGGAAAATTTAAATTTCATATTGTTTTAGAATGAATATGCGCGGCCTCTGCCACGTTTGTCTAAGCTCTAATTTTGATGTAGTTGTAGAAAAGGGTAAGATACTTTGTCAATCCTGCCTAAAAAGTCAGAAAAAGGACTAAATGGAAAGATATTGACCAAAATTCAATGAAGATTGCAATTTTTTCCCACTGTACAGTGGATGAAATATCACAAAATGATATAATTGTTGAAACTGCTGGAGGCCCTGCATGTTATTGTGGATTAACTGCAAAAAACATGAAATTTGAAATCGACCTTCATACAAAAGCAGGTTATGATTTTTCATTTCGTACTGACCTTGAAAAAAAAGGCATCGTACTTACTCCAGATTCAATCACTGATAAACTAACTACTAGATTCTTGTTGAAAGTATTTGGAACAGAACGTGATCTTTATCTTAAAGCAAAATGTGATCCTATTGAATTCTCAAAGTCTGATGCTAAAGGAGCAATTGTAAGTCCAGTCTTTGATGAAGTGTCTGAAGAGACTTTGGATAGAATAAAAGAATATTTTGATTTTATACTGCTTGATCCTCAAGGATATCTTCGTAGAGTAGGAAGCGATAACAAGGTATTCTTGGAAAAAACTCTACTTGATTTATCTAATATATCTGCAATTAAAACAGATCCTGATGAAGCATTTTATCTTACTGGACTAAGGGAGAAGGATGCAATGTTATCTTTACAAAAGAAAGGTGTCAAACACGTACTCTACACTAACAAACAAGACATCACAATGCTTGTAAAAGATCGAATGTATCATCTAAAAATTCCAAATATGCCAATAGGTGATACTACGGGAATTGGTGATATTTTCTGTGCATCATTTACTTGTTCGTATCTGAAAGAAAAAGATGCGGTATGGGCAATCTGTTTTGCAGTAGGTGCTGCACAAGCTGCACTTGAGGCCCGGTCCACAGGACTTGAGAAGGTACCACATGGAGGTGATACTGAAAGAAATGCGGCATATCTCTACAATTTAATGCAGTTCTCAAGTGTCTAGGCTTTTATTGTGTAAAGGATTAAGCAAGACTGTGAAGGTAGCAATTTATAGTCATGATCAAGAGCAGACCGTAAAATCCCTCAAACTTTCACTTGAAAGCCATGGTATAGAGTCTGTAAATCTTGGAAAAAAGTCACTGGGAAAAGATGTTGATTATGTAATTGTAACCGGCGGAGATCGAGGAGTTAGAACATATTTTCATCATTTTACAAATTCAATAATTCCAGTGCTTGGCATAAATGAATATGAATCAAGTGGATTTTTAGCTCAGACTGATCTTAAACAATTTCCAATTTATCTTAACAGATTAAAAAAAGGTGATTTTTCAATTGAAGCCCTTCCAAGAGTGGGCGTAAAGATTGATGGGAAATCAATTTATCCGGCTTTAAATGACGTTGCAATTTTTTCCTCAAAGAGTGCAATACTAGTTGAACATGTATTGCGTGTAAATGGAGAAGAATTGTGGCACGACAGCAGTGATGGTCTTATCATATCCACTCCAATAGGTTCATCTGCATATTCCATGTCCGCAGGTGGACCTGCTATTTATCAAAACTCAAAAGTTTTTTGCATAGTGTCCGTAAACTCGCTTGATAACACTAGACGTCCGCTGATAGTTCCTGAGGATACTTTGATAGAGATTGATGACATTTCATCTAGTTTGAGGTGTGAAGTTGTAGTAGATGGAAAGGATAGATTCAAAGTTGATAAGACCGTAATCTGCACAAAATTCCCCCAGTCTGCAAATGTAATTAGGATGAAAAAAGATTCTACTACTGTTTCTGCTCTTGCTAAAAAAGTAAAACTTGCAGATGAGCTATTGAACATGCCACCAAGCTCAAAGTTATTGCTCAAGACATTGGAATATGAGGGCTCTCTTACACAAAAGGAACTTGCAGAAAAGACTCTACTTCCGGATAGAACTGTCCGTCTTGCTTTGAGTCACTTACTTGAAAAGGGATATGTGAAAAGAAGAGTCTCACTTCGTGATACTCGTCAGAGAATCTATGAAATTCCAAAATAATCTAGGCATTAGATGATGCTCTTATGAATGCCTCAAATGACTCTTCAGGATAGCCAGGTCTACTACTAAATTCTGGATGATATTGAACTCCCAAGTAGAATCTATGAGACGGAATCTCTAGTACTTCTATACGTTTTTTGTTATCACTATATCCTGAAAATCTCATACCTTTTGAGGAAAATACCTCTAGATATTTCTGGTTGAATTCAAATCTATGTCGGTGTCTTTTTTGAATTGTATTGGATTTGTAAAGTTTGAATGCTAAAGTATTCTCTTCAACTGTAATCTCGTGGGCACCTAAACGTAATGAACCTCCTTTATTTTCAATTGATTTTTGCTCTGGCAAAAGATCAATTACTGGGTTTTCTGTATTAGGCAAGATCTCTGTAGAGTTTGCATTTGTCAATCCACAAACATGTCTTCCAAATGCTATTGCAGCTAACTGAAAACCGAAACAGATTCCAAGATATGGGATATTTTTCTCTCTTGCATAGTTTGCAGTACTGATTATTCCTTCAGCACCTCTGTCTCCAAACCCGCCTGGAACAATTATTCCATTATATGATGCCAGTTTATTTACATCTCCGTTCAATTCTTCAGAATCAATCCAATCAATTATTACATTTTTGCCAATCTTTGCTCCTGCATGTTTTAGTGCATGATTTACACTTACATAACTGTCAGCAAGCTTTACATATTTTCCAACCATTGCTATTCTTACTGATTCTTTTACATTTTGAAATGAATTTATTATTGCATTCCATTTGTCCCAATTTGTTGAGGTATTTACAAGTCCAACTTTACCAAATTTCTTGAATATTACATCTATTATGCCTTGATCATACAGCATCTGTGGAACTAATAGAATTGATTCTGCATCATGACATGAAAATACGTCGCGCTCTGAGACATTTGAAAATAACGAAATCTTTTTTCTCGCAGATATCTCAAGTGGTCTTGTACATCTGATTGCAAGTAAATCTGGCTGGATACCAATTCTTCGTAGTTCTTGGACACTGTGTTGAGTAGGCTTTGTTTTTTGTTCTCCCACCACATCAAGAGATGGAGCAAGTGTAACGTGAACAAAGATTACATTTTCTGGCCCTTCTTCAAGTCTCATTTGTCTTAGAGCTTCAAGGAATGGTAAACCCTCAATATCTCCAACGGTTCCACCGCATTCAATTACCAACATGTCAAGATTCTCACTTTTGACTATCTTTCTGATTCTGTCTTTGATGGCATCTGTAACATGTGGAATTATCTGTACGCATTCTCCGAGATATTCACCACGTCTTTCTGCCTCAATTACACTTGAGTAGATTTGAGCAGTTGTAATGTTATGAGTTTTTAGTATGTTTTGGTTTAGGTATCTCTCATAGTTTCCTATATCCATGTCGCATTCTCCCCCATCTTCAGTAACAAAGACCTCTCCATGTGCAATAGGACTCATTGTCCCTGCGTCATAGTTGAGATATGGGTCAAATTTTACACATGACACCTTTTGATTAGAAAGCTGGAGTAACTTTGCAATAGATGATGAAACAACGCCTTTTCCAAGACCAGACATGACTCCGCCTGTAACAAAAATATATTTTGTGGATTCAGTCTGCATATCCATGATGGATTTGAGGTCTTTTTATTTCTTATTCTATAATGGTGGCTTTTTTTAGACTCTTTGTAAATGATCCAATTTTACTTTCGATCTTTTCTGCAGGTGACTTTTCCATTAATCGCAAAAATGCGCTCCCTACGATTACTGCATCTGCCCCACATTTTATTATGAATCTTGCCTGATCGCGGTTACTTACACCGAATCCTACTCCTAGAGGAATTTTTCCATCCAGTATCTTTTTGGCATTTTTGATTGCATGTATGGTGTAATCTTGGAACTGCTGTTGACCTCCAGTGGTTCCAAATACTGATACGAGATATAGAAAACCTGATGAGACATCTGCAATTTTCTTAATTCTCTCAGATGTGGTATTTGGGGAGATTAGAAATATTGTATCCATATGATGTTTTTTTGCTGCTTGCAGAAAGTCTTTGGATTCGTCGATTGACATGTCAGGCAATATCAATCCGTCAATTCCGGCACTTTTTACAATGGATATGAATTTCTCATAGCCGCGTCTGTACAAGATGTTGGAATATGTCATCAAAACTAGTGGAATGTCTGTCTCTTTACGAATCTTTTTTACTAGAGTGAGAAATTTTTCAAAATTCATTCCCTTTTCTAATGCATGAAAACTTGCATTTTGTATTACTGGTCCATCAGCTATGGGATCTGAAAATGGCATCCCCAGTTCTATAATATCTGCGCCTCCTTTTACTAATCCTCGAATCGCTGATATGGTATGTTTCTCACTTGGAAATCCTACCATGACGTATGCAATCAAGGCCTTTTGGTTATTTGACCTAAGGTCTTGAAACTTATTTTTTATTCTTGACATTTTTACTCAAATATCTCTCAACTTCTTCTACGTCCTTGTCCCCCCTACCTGATAGTGTTACAACAATACTCTCACTCTTTGGCATATTCTTTGCCATCTTTACTGCATATGCAATTGCATGTGCTGACTCGAGGGCCGGTATGATGCCTTCATGTCTTGAAAGCATGAGAAATGCTTCTACGGCTTCCTTGTCATTTACTGCATCATACTTTACTCTCTTTGCATCTTTTAGATACGAGTGCTCT
Source organism: Nitrosotalea sp. (assembly GCA_041483595.1). GTDB lineage: Archaea > Thermoproteota > Nitrososphaeria > Nitrososphaerales > Nitrosopumilaceae > Nitrosotalea. Next base: position 1,895 of record JBGPGB010000062.1, on the reverse strand, counting down.
GGCCCAACTCCTGGATAATCTAATCCTGCAGATATACTATGTGTCTCGCTAATCTGTCCCTCTTTATCTTGTAGAAGATATGTCAACATGCCATGGAGAATTCCTTTTGATCCTCCGACCAACGTTGCAGAGTGATGACCACTCTTGACTCCCTCTCCTCCAGCTTCAATTCCAAACATCTTGGTATCTTCATCAATTAGAGGATAGAATGTCCCTATTGCATTTGAACCTCCACCAACACATGCTACAACAGAATCTGGAGATTTTTTTCCTAATTCCTTCATCTGTGAAAGAATTTCATTTCCTATCACCGATTGGAAATCTCTTACCATTACGGGGTATGGGTGAGGACCTACTGCGGATCCTAAAAGATAGTATGTTGTTTTTACATTTGTAATCCAATCACGTATAGCTTCGTTGATTGCATCCTTGAGAGTTTGTGTTCCTTCTTTAACTGGATGTACTTTAGACCCAAGTAAATTCATTCTAAAGACATTTAGCTTTTGTCTTTGAGTATCTTTGTAACCCATGTATACTTCCCCATCTAGTCCTAGAGCTGAACATGCCATGGCAGTTGCAACACCATGTTGACCTGCACCTGTCTCCGCAATGATTCTCTTCTTTTTCATTCTTTTTGCAAGAAGTCCTTGACCTAATGTATTGTTGATCTTGTGAGCTCCACCGTGAAGCAGATCTTCTCTTTTGAGATAGATCTTAGCACCGCCTGCAAATTTTGTTAGATTCTTTGCAAAGTAAAGTGGGGTGGGTCTTCCAGCATATTGCGTTAGGTAATAGTGTAATTCTCTCTTAAAATCCACATCATCTTTGTATTTTAGGTATGCTTGTTCTAATTCCTCTACTGCGGGAACCAGGGTTTCAGGGATATATCTACCTCCATACTCACCAAACCTGCCATTCTTTGGATACCCTAGTTTCATATTGCTAATACCAACTCTGTCACTAATCCCTTGATATCTTTACTCTTCATTATGCTACTACCGACCAAAAATGCATCTGCACCACATTTGTGGAGAAATTGGATATCTCTTACTGATTCTATTCCACTCTCTGAGATTATGATTCTTTTTTCATCTTTGTTTTTTATGATGGATTTAGTAGTGTCAAGATCAATCTCAAGTGTATCAAGATTGCGATTATTTATACCCAGTATGTCCGCCTGGGTTTTTGAAGAATTTGAAAACTCTTTTTTTGTGTGAGATTCTAACAAGACTAGGAGTTTCTTTTTGTGTGCATGTGAAATAAATTCATCAATATCCCTTGCAAATTTTTTATCAAAGATTGCTTGTATCAAAAGGATTGCATCGGCTCCTAGTTTTTCAGCGGCATCAATTTGTACTTTGTCAACTACAATATCTTTCATTAAAAGTGGAATTTGGACCTGTTTACGAATCTTTGTAAAATACTCTGGTGAACCATTAAACAGATATGGCTGTGTTAAGACTGACAGTCCAACTGCACCCCCATCAACCATTTGTTTTGCAATTGAAACAGGATCAGAGATTTCTCGTATCTTACCAAGTGACGGAGATGAAAATTTTATTTCGGTTATCAATGACGCATGTTTATTATTTTTAATTTGTTTGATCAGATTTTTTTCTGACTTTATATTCTTGTAGTTAATTTCATACACTCCTTCAGTAATTGCCTTTTGTGAGTTTTCGGCAAGTTTTTCAAGCATACCCTTCATTTTTTCTCAAGGACCTCCAACTTTGTTATATCTCCACAATGTTTGATGAAATCTCTAAAGAGATCATATGCTTTACCATTCTTAATTGACTGGAGTGAGATCTGCAAGGCTTCATCAAATTTTTCTGAAAACCTACCAACAATCAATCCAGCTGCTGCATTAAGAGCTGTTATCTCAAGCATGGGCT
>JBGPGB010000061.1:0-7846 GCA_041483595.1 Nitrosotalea sp. | reverse complement strand
TCAAATGTTATAGAAGCATAAGGTGTAATCAGTGAAGTTTGATACACATAATCTCGTATTTTTAATCCTGCTTTGGAGTAATCTCCTTCAAGAATAATACTTACCGTGAGACCCGTCTTTGATCCTTCTTTTGTAATATGTTTTAAGATTACAGGTTTGTTTTTCTGAATATCAAGTAACATTACAAACTCATCAGTGGTTTTACCATCTGAGCAGCTCTTCACAGTAACTGGTTTATTTGTAGTAATTTGGCCATAGAGTATGGCCATTGTAGCACCAAGGCCAAACATACCTCTAGCTTGCTTAAGACCAAATTTAGAACCATAAAGAACTGTACCAAAAGCAAGTGGGATGTGTTCAGAATCAATTCCAGGGCCATTGTCTTTTACAGTTAAGATATAATGTTTAGGATCTGGCTTTTCAGCATCTACCGCTTTTATTGAAAGATGAATATCAGGAAGTATTTTCTTCTGATCACATGCATCAAGAGCGTTTTCTACAAATTCTCTAACTGAGGTATAAAGTGATCTAGTCGGATTACTAAATCCTGCAAGGTCTCTGTTTCTATAAAAGAATTCACTTGGAGATATTTGACTGAAAACTTCTTTACTCAAGAATATTTCCGCCCTCCCAAAGTTGAAGTCTTTCTAACTTCTGTCTTCGCCTTGATTCTTGAAGATCATTGTAAACTTTACCATGAGTACAGCCACTTGAAATAGATGTTATTGCATTTACAGCAGATCTTAACTGTGTTCCATCCCCAATCATAGCAACTGTTCTTCCATAAACAGATATTTTTGCTCCACTTAGATCTTCTATATTTTTTCTAACACGCCCACCTTCTCCTATTATTCTGCTTTTTATTCTCTCAATTTGTGCTGGAGATTTTCCAACAAATTGACGTAAATCCATAACATGTAAAGAAGTCTCTTCTTGTACAAGATGCATTGCATTCTCGGCAGAGAATCCGCGGCCTATGGCCATTACAATTTCTTCAGCTTTAAATGGCATTATATTCTCAACATCTCCAACTCCCTTTATGACTGTCTCGCCTGTCTTACCATCGATCGATAATGAGACGGAACAAATTTTTTCTATCTTGGCTTTTACCTTTCCAGATTTACCAATCAATACTCCAACACGATCTACTGGAATTAGTATAATTTTTTCAAAAATCATCTTGTAACCCTCTTAAACACATCAATTGGATTGTCCACCGTAAGTCCTCTCTTAACAAAGAATTTAGTAATATTACTAATATCTCTTTCAAGAAATTCTTTGGTTTTAGGATGTCTTATATCTACCGCAGAGCCAAAATCAAAAACTACTGGTCCTTCCTCCGTTTTGAAAATATTATACTCTGAAAGATCAGCATGAACAAGTTCAGCCTTTTGATAAAGATCCGAAATAATCGTTATTGTCTTTTCATAATCAGCATAATCTACTTCTGATTCAACCAATGTTGGAGATGGAACGCCACCAGTTCCTACAAATTTCATTATTAGAATATTTTTTACCACAGTTATTGGTTCAGGACAGGGAATTCCAGAGTTAAAAGACTTGCTCAAATTACGAAACTCTTTCTTGGCCCATAGCTCAACAAGCGATCTAGTGCCCTTTTTTATTCGCGTGAATCTCGGATCTCCAATAAGGTAAGGATATCGCTTTTTAAAGTTTGATGTTGTAACTAGATAGATTTTTACAGCAAGATCATTTCCAGATGGGTCAACTGCCCAATATAGTTGAGATTCTTTGCCCGCACCCACCGCACCATTAACATATGAAATAATGCCATTATTTATCAGCCTTGAAAGAATCATTACAGTAGATTTATCGAAGACTGCTTCTAGCACCTTGTCTTTGTCAAATATGTCCTTCGCTGTTCTTTTTCCTCTCTCTTTTCCAGCAAGTATATGATCCATCTTCCTTGCTAATTTGTCTTGGAGTTCTAAATTAGATTCTTCATGGGTAGAATCTTCAATTTCATTTGTTGAATCTTCATTTTCACTAGGTGTTTCCGATGAGTTTAGAACATTTTCTTCCTCAATTACTTCATCTGGAAGTTTTTCAATATGTTCTTCACCCAATTTATTCTTCTCCGAGGTACAACACTAATTGTAAAACAAACGTTGTAAAATCTATTACTATCAGAAATCTTGTGGCAAGAGACCCTTTTGTTTTAATATTTCCACTTGTGAAAGTGTATACCTCCAAGTAATATCTCCACGATCTTCTGTTCTAAAATCCCATGGAGCGATTGTTACAACATCATTATCTCTAATCCAAATTTTTCTTTTCAGTTTCCCTCTAATTCTACCCATTCTAGTCTTGTCATCTGTGCATCTTACAAGTATGTGATCACTGCCCAAAAGTTTTACAACTCTTCCTAACAGCTCACCTTCTCCAGGCAAATACATTTCTTTTAACTGGCTTTCGTTTAGTACTTTTCGCTTACCCAAAAGTCTCAGACAACAATGTGTTTAGTATGTATATAATCGGTTGTATTTTTAAAACTTGAAAACTATAAGAAAAGGAATCCCTTCAATTTCTTTTACACCTTTGGGGGATCCTATTCCTATTTTTATCGAAAGATCAATTGTTTTTCTACCAGCCATGTTAATTATCGAGGAATTTCTTAGAAGGTATTCTGCCTCTTTTTCATCAACTACACGATCTCCATAGCAACTCTTGTTGATTTTTATCTCCAAATCCAATTGTCTAACTGTTCTACCAACTAATTCAGCGTCACACATATTCAACAGCCTATTCCGTTGTTGGTTCACTAGTTTTACTGCAAAATTCATTACACATATTGACCCTTTAGAGATGATCGTGCTCCGCAGGCTTCACATTTAAGAAAGTTTACTCGGTTTTCCTTGTCTACCCTAGTATCAGGACTTTTACAGGTTGGACATTCCACATATTCCTTAAGATATCTATTCAAAAGAGCTGCGAATTCATGAGGATCCTTTTTTCCTACAAAGACTGCCTTGTCACCCCCAAATTGTGCTGGAGTTGCAAACTCTCTTGAGAGGTACTGGAGAAGCTTTTCTGGATCTCTTCGTAATATTTTTGGAAATTCTGAAAAGTTCCTGAAAAAGGTCCTGTTTCCTTGCCACATTATATCCACTTTAGGAAGTTCAAATCTCGATGTAGAAACAGCCTTAGTCTGAGATACTTTATCCTGGATATTCTTTAATAATTTTTCATATTCTGTTTTTGTCAACTAATCATGTAAGAGAATCGTTACCTATATTGATTTACTGTAGAAAAAGAAGAAAATGGTACTAAGGCTTTCCTATTCGGAAGACGTTAGTACTACATTTTGGGCATGTGCCCTTTACCGCAGGTCGTCCGTTCTTTAGCTTAACTTCCTTTGGGTTTGAGATGTCGACTTTTTTTCTGCATTTTACGCAGTATGCTTGAGTCATTTCAACTTCTTACGAATGAAGTGGTATATAGCACGACGCTGTAAAAATTATTTCACTATACACTAGAGGGTGTTAAATTTTTACATGTCATAATTCAGATCACATATCGAGATTCTTCATAAAAATGTATATTTTTTGAAATTTCTTATGAGGAAATGATCCAACACGGTGAAATTAACAAATTGACCATGAGAATAATCAAATTGTTGAAAGTCGTTATGCTTTTAAAAGCCTTAAAGGGAGTCATTTGATTGGCTACTAAGAAAGGTATCATCATCACTTTTGCAATTTTAGCAGTTATTACTGTAACAAGTTTTGTAGTATGGTTCCTTCCACAAAATCGTGGCGGTTCTTCTCTTGTCATTTCAGGTTATAAAAGTGAGTTAGATAGTGTAAAGGAAAGACATTCACTTATCATTACTGAAATAGGGTCAAGCCTCAAAGGCCTATCAGATAAGACCACATCTCCAGATGATTTTACCAATCAAGCCCAAGCTTCATCATCTCAGGTTACCTCGTTGATAAGCGAAATGATAGAAAGTAATCCTCCTGCAGAATGGAAACAAAGCTATGGTTCTTATTTTGAATCTCTCAAGAAGTATAATGATTATCTTACAGAGACAATCGCACTTGCAAGTAAGATGAAATCTGGAATATCTCCTACCGACCTTACTAATGAGATGTTGAAGTTAGATGCTCTCAAGAAAGAATCCGACTCATTAGTAGCAAAGTCAGATCAGACCCGTCCTTGAGATCATTTGGTTCCCTAATTTGAGTCGAACTCCTTGAAGTATTTGTGAAATTCTATAGAAACTACATTAATTAATAGGAAATGCTATTTTCGTCTATATCATGTCAGCAAAAGAAGCTAGTTTACAAAATGGAGCAACAGAGAGCAAGACTAGCAGATTACTAGTAATTTGTGTTGATAGAGATGATGATATTGGAGTTAAGGCAGGTGTTGTTACGCCAGTAATTGGACGTAATGAATGTCTAGAGGCAGCTCAAAGACTAGCATTAGAAGATCCTGAAGATGCAGATTCTAATTCAATTTTTGCAGCTGTTAAAACATTTGAGGATTTGATAAGTAAGGGATACCAGGTAGAAGTTGCAATAGTTGCAGGTACTCAAAATAAAGGTGTACAAGGAGATGAAAAAATTATTTCTCAAGTAAAGACAATAGCAATAGAATTTGGAGCAAATGGAGCTGTGATAGTATCAGATGGGGAAGATGATGAAAGTGTCATACCAATAATTCAGAATGTCTTACCTATAGTTTCTGTAAAGAGAGTCGTAATGCGTGCAAGTAGAACTGTAGAATATTCTTATGCAGTATTAGGAAGATACCTAAAGACCATCGCGTTTGATTCAAAATATTCAAAATTCTTTTTGGGTGTTCCTGGGATGCTTTTGTTGATAGGCGGAATAGCTACTGTACTTGGACTAACCCGAGAAATATTTGCAGTTCTAGTCAGCATTCTTGGAGGAGCATTTCTAATACGTGCTTTTGATGTGGATAGAGCTTGGTCACATTGGATAAAGCCAACGCCTGGAGGATTCATAAGAATATTCACACTATTGGCTGGAATTGTAATGATTCTAGCTTCTATAACGTCAGGCCTAGGTGCTGTGAGTCCTGGAATAACTGCAAAACCTGACAGCATATTGAAACTGACTTTGAATCAACAAACAGTGGGATTGTTTGTATCTGGAATGTTGCCTTTTCTTTGGATGGGAATAGGATTTATTTTTGGAGGTTCATTGCTAACTAATTGGTTCAAGGGAAGCATTAGATATATCACTGACATCCTAAGAATAATTGTATTAGTTACACTTTATCCCATTGTTTTTCAGTTTACTACAATCATGATAAAAGGCGAGAGTCCCTTTACTCTTATTCCACCATTACTACTAGGTCTTGCAGTAATACTGATATCAGCATCCTTACTCTTCCATAAATATAGAAAGAAGAAGGGTGGCGAAGTACTATCAGAATAAAAGATAAGTTTCTCAATTTAGGCGGTTTGTATAGTCTATACTCTAGAAGGTTAGAAAATGATATTCGTAGCGGAGAAATGCCAAATCACGTTGCTATAATTCTTGATGGTAATAGAAGATGGGCAAAACGCAATCTAATTATGAAAATAGACGGGCATTTCAGAGGTGCCGATGCTGTAGAGAAATTGTTGGATTGGTGTGAAGAGCTAAATATCAAAATAATTACTTTGTATGTTTTATCAGCAGAAAATCTTAACAGGAAAGATGATGAGTTAGATTATCTGTATGACTTGATAAATGTAAGATTACACAAGTTATACAATGATCCAAGAATACATAAGAATCGTATGAAGGTGAAGGCCATTGGAAGTGTAGACCTACTCCCAGATTTCCTAAGAGAAATCCTCAATAAACTTGAAGATACCACAAAAAAATATGACAGTCATTACTTGAACATTGCAATAGCTTATGGTGGACAGGATGAACTTGTTGACGCAATCAAAAAGATTGGATCTAGAATCAAAGATGGTTCTCTAGACATCAATCAAATAGACAAGGAGGTGATCGAATCTAGCCTCTATACTTCACATCTTCCTCAATCATCGCCTGACATGATATTAAGAACCTCAGGTGAAAAGAGATTAAGTGGTTTTCTACTTTGGCAAAGCGCCTATAGTGAACTTGTTTTCATGGATGTCTATTGGCCTGAATTTAGGAAAATAGACCTCATGCGTGCGATTAGGACTTTTCAAAAAAGAGGTCGTAGGCTTGGAAAATAGAAAGGAGAAATACTCGATATAAGAAACTCCTTTTGTAAATGTTGGAAGAAAGATCAGCCGGTGCAGTGCTATACCAAGAATTACCTTCGGGCAAGATGTATTTACTTTTGAATTATCCTTCAGGTCACTGGGATTTTGTCAAGGGAAATATTGAGAAAGGTGAGACATTCAAGCAGACGGTTCTCAGAGAGGTAAGAGAGGAAACCGGAATAACAGACATTGATTTTGTTGATGGATTTGAAGATAAGGTTGAGTACTATTACCAGCGAGATGGTGAAGTAATACACAAAGAAGTTGTTTTCTTTTTGGCAAGTACAAAAACAAACGATGTAACATTATCACATGAGCATCGTGACTACATATGGCTTAACTTCAATGACTCTCTTGAGAAACTAACTTACAAGACAGCCAAAAAGATATTTAAAAAAGTCAAGGATTTATGAATTTAGAGTTAACTCTTGAAGTTTCCGTGCTTCAAGTCGAGGATTTTTTGAATTAAGAATAGTTCTTCCAACAATTAGATAGTTTGCGCCTGCCTTCAATGCATCCGTGGGATTTCCTCCTTGAGTTCCAACCCCTGGGCAGTAAATCTCGAATCTTCCTTTCGCTTTCTTGCTTGATAATTCAATAAGTTTTGGAATAGTTGCACCAATAACAATACCATCAACATGCAAAGAATACGACCACTTTAAGAAAAGATTATGAAGGTTTGACATATTTTTAGTATTTGGATCTTGAACTTTCAGACCATATCCCGACTTTGCCCCAGGATGACTCATATGTACTAGGGTTATGACACCTCGATTATTATCATGAGCATTTTTTACAATATCCGATAAATTTTCTGGTCCCATTATTGGGTTTGCTATTACAGCATCAAATTCACTTTTCCAGAGTCTTTGTAAAGTTATCAAGTTTGTATTTCCAATATCATTTAGTTTTATATCAGCTATTGTTTGTAATCCAAAATCATGGGCAACTCGATTTATTTTCTGAATGCTTTTCTCACCAAGTGGTAACAACAAATGAAAATTAAACTTGATAGCACAGAGATATTTTCCAAGGGTTTCGATATTTTTTAGAGTCTTTTTCTCAAGTAACTCGAGATTTTTATCATCAAGATCATTCGCTAATATTATTGAACTTGTCGAAGAAGAATTCCTCATTCTTTTTCTAAAATTACTCATAGTTTGACTAGAGGATGCTTACCTTTGAGTTTTATTACTTTAAGGTATGAATATCCATGATCAACTACTGAACTAACAAAAGATGGTTCCATTCCATCTTTGCTAGAATATTTCAAAAATGGTTTTGTCGGCTCATAATCTAGTTTAACATGACAAAAATATGAAGTCTCATCAGATTCATTAAAGTTCATGAAGACCCCCATGTACCATTTTGTACCATCTGAAAAGGCAAAGAGTGGAAATGGAGATTCTTCAAATCCATAACTTAGTTTAATCAAACTTGTAAGATCCTCAAGCTCAATTGATTCGTATACAACTTCTGGGAGTATTGTAGTTTCGGGTTTGAGAGTTTCAGGAAGTGATTTAACTCCCACAATTGGTGAATAGATGTACATCGGATTTGATACTGTATTTACCACATCATAATCTTCTTTTCCTGCCTTGAATCCAT
>JBGPGB010000060.1:0-7941 GCA_041483595.1 Nitrosotalea sp. | reverse complement strand
GATACATCTTTTACATCATGGTCTTTGACTATTTTTTCTGTTTTCAGGGTTCTTAATTTATCTGCAATAATTTTGAGACCATGCTGTATTTTTTACTCGTACTAAATTACTTTTTCTAACTGATCTAGCTTTTGTACTCCTTTTACTTCTATCACTGCTCCGCCTCCTTCTATTGATACATTGACATCTTGCCTGATTGATCCTAGACCTCTTCCCACTCTTTTTGTTGCCCGTAATATTCGGCCTAAAGTTAAGGCAATATTCTTAATTTCTTCAGGAGTGCCAGAAACTGGATCTAGTGCTATTTCTACCAGAGGTACACCCAATCTGTCTAAACTGTATTCTCTTGTATCTCCTAAATCTTTGAGTAGTTTTGCAGCGTCCTCTTCAAGACAAATACTTTGAACGCCTATTTTCTTGCCATTCACCTCCAGACTTCCACCAGAAGATACCAGCATGGTTCTCTGAAAACCTGAGGTATTGGAACCATCAATTACAAGTTTTCTCATAACGTAGATTTCATTGAAAATGATGGATTTCAATGCAGATGATATAATCAAAACAGTTTCTTTTGCAATAGGATCAAGATCATGTGGTGGTTCATCATCTTGCTCTACTAAGCAACTACTTTCTAGATTTCCAAAATATGAGATCGTCTTTTCCTTACTTCTCTCAAAAAGAGCACTAGGATCAAACCCTCCTAACTCACTACTTGTTATTCTTAATTTACGTGTAAAATTAATTGGATATTCATCTGATTCTATAGGTTTACACCTACAAAATAACTTGCTACCAGTTGCAAGCTGTTGATGTATTTCTAATCCTACGAGAAGTCCTATCTTATCAATTTGAATTTCAGACACTTGTAATTTTATTCCTGCACTTGTTTTAAAGCTTAGTCTGAAAATTCGAGAGCGATGTTTTCTTTCATCATCTTCATCATTTCATCAGAATCTTTGGAATTGGCTAATGCCCACATTGTTTTTACAAGAGCCGTCTCAGGTATCATATTTTCAAGTGGTATGACTCCGAGATTCAAAAGATCTCTTCCACTGTCATAGACAGTCATTCTTACCATTCCATCAATACACTGGGATGTCATTCCAATAAACAATCCATTTTTCCGTGCTTTTTCTATTACTCCATACATTGTTTTACCAACATGTCCAAGTCCAGTCCCTTCAATAATTATTCCCTTGTATCCAGAGTTTGTAGCATAATTCATAATCTCAGGGTTAAGGCCTGGATGATATTTTAGCAATAAAACACGATTATCGAATTTGATCTTTGGAGTGTATTCTCTTGTAGGAAAATTAAATAGTTTGTTTCTTTCAATTTTATTTTCCTTTACAATATATGCAGGAGATCCTCCTACAGTCTTAAAAGCATCTCTTCTACTGGTATGATTTTTTCTTACCCGTGTTGCCCAGTGGCATGCAATTTCATCATCACTTGAATTATTGTGCATTATTACAAAAATTCCAAGAGAATGTATCCCTATCAAAAATTTGGCTGCAGCAATTAGATTCAATGCTGCATCTGAGGATGGCCTATCTGATGATCTCTGAGAACCTACAAAAGCAACTGGCTTTGGAAATCCTGCTAACGAAAATGCTATTGCAGATGCAGTATACTGCATAGTATCTGTACCATGAGCTACTATAATTCCATCATACTCTGATTTAGAATAAGAATCTAGTTTTTCTGCAATCTTTATCCAATGTTCAGGAAGTAAATTTTCAGAATATTCTGAAAAAAGTACTTCAGTATCTATATTGGCTATGGTTGAAAGTTCGGGAACACTTGCGTTAAGCTCTTCTGCAGTAAGAGCTGGAGTAACAGCACCTGTTCTATAATCTATCCTACTTGCAATTGTTCCACCAGTTGATAATAAGAGAATTCTTGGGAGTTTTGGGTTGCGTTGTGAACTATAAATATTTTCTTTTTTTATTACAGGTGCTGACTCTAACTCTACCTTTTTGATTTTATCAAGTTCTAATCCTATATTGTATCCATTTTTTAGTTTCAAAACAATGTGATGACTATCACTATGTTCGTATCTTGGCATTACAATTCCAGAGTAAATCGAATCTGAGTAAATTTTTACTTTACTGCCTACTTCTATCTTGTTATTTGCAAGAAATTCAAGTCCTTTCCCTTTATATCCAAATTGAGACATTCACTAGGATTAGTAAAGTTATTTTATTAAAATTACCTATAGTACGGAACTGCGAGTTTTTCGCCTATTTTTAATTCCTTTTGTGTCTTAACTTTTCTTACAGCCTCTTCAAAATGTCTCATGGTGACCTTTGCCTCTGTAGCCTGTTTCTCAGCTTCTTTTTGATCAGGATATTTGTCAAGAAATTCATGTATTACAAGCGAAACTGCAGTGTTTGATATTGATGCTACATCTGCACCACTCATTCCATCAGTCACCTCTGCGATTTTGTCAATGTCCACATAATCTGGATTCTTCATACCGTTTGTCATAGATTCTCTTATCACAGGGATTTCCTTTGTATTTATCTCCAAAATCTTCTTTCTTCCTTCTTTATCTGGTAACGGGACGAGTATTATTTTATCAAATCTGCCAGGTCGTAGTAAAGCTGTATCTATCATATCAGCTCTGTTGGTCGCAGCAAGTACAACAACACCGTGTAAGCTTTCTATTCCGTCTAATTCAGTCAAAAGCTGGCTTACTACTCTTTCTGTTACTGATGTTTCTCCTCCTACTCCTCGTATTGGAGCAATAGAGTCAATCTCATCGAAAAATATTACACAAGGTGATGCCTGTCTTGCGCGTCTAAATATTTCTCTTATTCCACGTTCTGATTCTCCTACCCATTTTGACAATAATTCTGGTCCTCTTACAGAAATGAAGTTAGCCTCACTTTCAGTAGCAACAGCTTTTGCCATTAACGTTTTACCGGTTCCACTAGGACCATGTAATAATATTCCTCTTGGCATCCTATGTCCTAATTTTGAGTAAAGGGTTGGATATTTCATAGGCCATTCAACAGCTTCTTGAAGTTCACGTTTTACCGTTTCTAGTCCTCCTACTTCATCCCAACTAACATCAGGATTTTCTATGAATACCTCACGCATTCCAGATGGAGTGATTTCTCTCATTGCATTCTGGAAATCTTCGCCATTCACTACTAGCTTGTCAAGTGTCTCTGGTGGAAGTTTCTCGTCCTCCATATTTAATTCAGGCAATAATCTTCTGAGGCATTTCATTGCAGCTTCTTTACATAGATATTCTAAATCAGCACCAACATAGCCATGACTTATTGAAGCAATCTTATCAGAATTAACATCGTCACTAAGTGGCATGTTTCTCGTATGTATCATCAAGATGTCTTTTCTGCCTTTCTTATCAGGTACTTTTATCTCGATTTCTCTATCAAATCTTCCAGGTCTTCTAAGAGCTGGATCAATTGCATTTGGTCTGTTGGTTGCAGCTATTACAATTACTTTTCCTCTAGCTTCAAGACCATCCATTAAAGAAAGTAACTGAGAAACTACTCTTCTTTCTACCTCTCCGGTCACTTCTTCTCTCTTTGGGGCTATAGAGTCAATTTCGTCAATAAATATAATGGATGGAGATTTCTCTTTTGCCTCTTTGAAAATTTCTCTTAGTCTAGCTTCACTTTCACCATAAAATTTACTCATTATCTCTGGTCCTGATATGCTAATGAAATGAGCATTACTTTCATTTGCAACTGCTTTTGCTAACAGCGTTTTTCCAGTTCCTGGGGGTCCATATAACAATACTCCTTTTGGGGCTTCAATTCCAAGTTTCTCAAAAATCTCTGGATGTCTTAGTGGAAGCTCTATCATTTCACGAACTTTCTTAATTTCATCAGTTAATCCTCCGATATCTTCATAGGTTACTTGAGGTACACCACGAAGAGTCTCTCCTTTTTCTGTAATGTGGAATACTGTTTTCTGTGTGACAAGTACCGCATCAGCAGCAGGTGTAACACCTATGACTTGAAAAGTTAGTCTTCCACCAAAATAAGGTACCATCACATTATCTCCTTTTATCAAAGGAACACTTTCTAATGCATCCGCAAGATATCTTTCATCAATTGGTGGTATAGCTTCCAGTGGGGCAACAACAATTTTTTCAGCAGCTACCGCCTTGATTTTTTTGACCGCAACAGTATCACCAATAGCAATACCTGCATTATTTCTTACCAAACCGTCTACTCTAATAATTCCCTTACCTTCATCAGAGGGATAAAGTGGTAAACACTTTGCTACAGTTCTTCGTTTTCCCTTAATTTCAATGACATCACCTGTAGAAGCCCCAAGAGAATCCATGGAATCATAATCAATCCGTGCTACTCCTCTCCCTACATCACGAGTGTAGGCCTCAAGTATCTTAAGGGAGAGTGCGTTTTGGCTCACAGTTTTAGCACCCTCAAACTAATTTTTATACCTTTGTTGCCTTTGATCCGGAACAATAGATCAGAAGATTAAAATTTACAGGATAAACCAAAATTGATACCTTGGGTAAGCGACCACTAGTAAGAAGGCGGGGTAGAGGTGGAATGCAGTTCCGTGCTGCTGCTACTGGAAAGTTAGTTCCAGCCAAGTATCCGAGATTCCAATTAGCTGAACAACATGAAGCAAAAGTAGTAGATATTGTTCATGAGACAGGAAGAGATGCTCCCCTCGCAAAAATTAGATTCGAAACTGGATTGTTATCTTTTATTCCATCAATTCTTGGTACTAAAATTGGTTCGAAGTTTCAATTTGGTTTAAAATCGGGTATTTCTCCTGGTAACGTGATTAGTGTCCAAAACATCCCGGATGGTACTATAGTATGTAATGTAGAGAAACATTTTGGAGATGGAGGGGCAATAGTAAAATCTGCTGGAACATATGCAACAGTTTTTTCACATAGTTCTGAAGGTGTAACAATTAAACTGCCATCTGGAAAATTTACTACTCTTAATCCACAGAACCGTGCCATGATAGGAGTTCTTGCTGGAGGCGGTGTTGGTGATAGACCATTTATGAGAGCTGGACCTGCGTGGAGAAGAAAGCGCTCAAAGGGACATAAATATCCGATAGTTAGAGGTGTTGCTCAAGCTGTATATGTTCACCCACACGGTGGTGGAAGACATCAACATGTTGGAAGAAGTTCTACAGTATCACGAAATGCTCCTCCTGGCCGTAAGGTTGGAAGTATCGCAGCTAGAAAGACTGGAAGATCTAGAGTCAAAGAGAGAGAATAATTTCTCAAGACTAATTAGTAGTTTTAAAACAATGACCATGAATCCAAAAAGAGTTCATCTCTTGATTGGGGGTAGAGTCCAAGGTGTTTATTTTCGTCAAGGAATGATGGAGGCTGCTGAAAAAAATAATGTTTTGGGATGGGTTCAGAATCTTCCAGATGATAGTGTAGAATCTATTCTGGAAGGAAACGATTCAAATGTAGATGCGGTTATAGAATGGGCTCATTTTGGTCCTGCTGGGGCAGTTGTAAAAGAATTAAAAGTTACTGAAGAAAATTATATTGGAGAATTCTCAGAATTTGAGATCCATTATTAATGAATACTGGTATACGCATCCAAAAGAAGTTTTCTAATTTCATCAAGACTATCATCTAATTTTATTTGCATTTCTTTTTCAGGCTCTTTTCTATCTCTCTTGATTTTTAAGATAATCAAATCTTGTTGAGGTTCAATATCTGCAAAATCTCGAAAGGTTATTGATTTTGAAAATACGATTCTATGCATACGGATGTCTTCCACCACATTTTTTCCAAGTGTAAGACAATAACTACGGAGATCATCAAATAGGGGTGCTACATTAGAGGATAGGCTTGATCTAAATTCATCATAAGTCCTCTTCTTTCCTGAGACTAACCCTTCCATATTATTCTTGGTTGATTTAAGAATATTAAGGTAGTAGATCCGCTAGTTCCAGTCTAGACAAATGGTCTCATCTCAAGTCAAGCAAGATCCGCCACGTAGACGAAGCAGCGTGGATGCTCTACCTTAGGATTGCTCCCTCCCGGACCTCATCCCTTTCGGCAGTTCAAACTTGAGAGCTATCCCTTCGGACAACCTCCGTCTTGTATCCACCCGCTTCGGCGTGATTTCATATCCGCAAGTCAAGCGAGTACCGTCCATCTAGAGATTTATCCAGCGGTTACTGGTCTCTGCATATAGCCGGTTTCAGAGAAAGGGCACGGCTAGCGCCCCAACCCTACCTACTACCAAATTTATTGTAATTACAAGTTCTTTATGTGCATTAGGGTTAGTTCAATCGGAAATTGGTCAACGTACTACAAACAGAACATATCTCTCCTGTACATTTATTTCCACATATTGAGCAAGTTTTCCATTCATAATCGTTAGAATCTTTGAGGGTGGCAGAGATCTTTAGAATTGATTGATACATGTTATTTTTTATACCACTGTGGTTGTTTTCTAATGAATTAAGAAAATTACGAATTTCTGTTCGAATTCCCTCATTCATATGTGGACATTCTTCTGTTTGAAAAGGAATTTCATTTGTAAATGCATAGAAGACAATCTCATTTTCGTAAATCTCACAAAGTGGTTTTATCTTTCGCGTTTTGTTTTCAGAAGTATCAGGATCCATCCAGCCAATTTTTTTCATATCTCCTGAAATAAGATTAATGATAAAAGTTTGTAACATGTCATCTAAGTTATGACCTGTTGCTATGACGTCAACACCCAGATCATTTGCACCGAAATCTATTGCCCTCCTTCTTAATACTCCGCATATAGAGCAAGATGAAGCTTTCTCATTGTCTCTATGTTCTACATCCATTTTTTTACAAAAATCCTCTACAATTTTAAGAGCCTCGTCTCTATATCCTGGAATTCCTTCATCCACTGTAATAGCTTTTAGCTTGAAATTATGATCTAAGGAAATTGTTTTCAATACTTGTAACAAAGAAAGAGAATCTTTTCCTCCTGATACGGCAACTCCAATCACATCACCAGATTTTATCATATTATGCTTTGAAATTGTCTTTGTAGTCTTATGGATAATTGAATTTGAAAAGCAATTGGAACAAAGATTCTCTCCTGAATATTTTCTAGAGTAGACAACCATGTTTTCACAACGGTCACACTTCATGGCGCAATTAGCTGCCTCCCAAATTTAACCATATGTTGATTGCAAAAGTTATCTATGTTAAATGGTTATGAAACCTGATTTTACTGCTGATAGAGCTATATTCAAACCAAATAAGATGAATGTAACAGTATATACTGACAGCATGGCTCCTTTCAATACTTTCTCTGATACTTTCTTTTCAATTATGGTGTGAATGAATTTGCCCCCATCCAAAATTGGTAAAGGCAACATGTTGAATATTCCTATGAAAAATGATAGCATCCAAAGCCATAACAAGAACATGAATACCTCTGGGCTCCAGTGAATGTAATATGGAACTACGGGTTGATATGATGGTAAAGATGCCCTTAGAATTCCCAGCATTCCTTTTTGTGGATCTTCTTTAGAAGGACTAGTCACAACAGGAATCTGTAATGTTTTTCCTTCCCTTATTACAGAGACCATGGCTGTATCCCCTGGCTTTAATTTTATTTTGGCAAAATCTTGAGGAAGAGCAATATGATTTCCATTAATTGCAGTTATGATATCCTCTTTTAGTAATCCTGCCTTTTCGGCCCCTGAACCTTCTGTAACTGAAACTATTGGAACTCCAAGAGGCTCATGATAAAACATGCTTTTAATGGGATCTGGCATGATTAACGCAAATGATGGATTGAATATCAAAAGTCCTGCAATTATAAACGAAAATAGAACATTTGATGTTGCTCCAGCTCCTATTACTCTAAGACGTGAGATTTTTTTTGCCTTTGCAAACTCTTCCTCATCAGGCTCTACAAATCCTGCAAATAATGCAATAAAGATTGCAAATCCTCCAGT
>JBGPGB010000059.1:0-8004 GCA_041483595.1 Nitrosotalea sp. | reverse complement strand
GTTTGTTTTGGATTGATTTTTTTAATTAGATTCCCAAAACTCATCTCATTTATCTCAAGAAGTATGTTGTTATTCTCTTCGATTTTTCTAGTAGAATACAGTTTTTCAACTAGCCCAACAAATCTATGATATGATTTTGGCAATCTGACATTTTGGCCTATGGAAATTACCTTATCATCAATGGTGTGAACAAACACATTCAATTTATTTTCAAAATAAAGGGGAATGCTACATGCTTCAAGGAGAGAAAATTGAACAAGATCTGGCCTACCTCTTTTTATCTCATTTTTGATTCCTTTCATTGCAGCAAAGTGCCATGATATATCAAGTAAAATTTCAGTTGGTTTTTTGTTAAATCTTCTAGCAGATGCTATTACCGAATTATGTCTTTGTAGTTCTAAAGGTACTAATTCTAATGCAGATTCTGCTATTACAAGTGAAAGCAAGATTGTATTTTAAGGGTGGGAATTATTAAACAGCATGAAACCTGCAATTAAGGACCTCATAATAGAGAGGATGCTAATTCTGATAAAAAATGCCATATTATATGCAAGATCTAATCCAGAGTTGACAGAGAGGCATGCAGCACTTGCCAAGAGACTTTGTACGAAGTATCGTATTAGAATGCCTTATGAATTGCGGATGAATTTTTGTAAGAAATGTAAGAAGTTTATCGTACCAGGATTTACAGCGAGGGTACGGATAGGAAGGAGTAATGTCAAGTCAATACGTATTACCTGTGGTTTTTGCAATCATACATATAGAAAGATAATTAAAAAACAAATTCTAATGGGTCAATGATTTATAAGACGAACTTTGAATTTTGCTTTTTATGGCAAAAGCATACGACGTACCAGCAGATTTGTTGATTGGTAAATTATCCGAGACTTTAAAGACTGAGGATATTGTACAACCAGACTGGATCCCATTTGTTAAGACTGGTGCTCATGCAGTAAAACCTCCTCAACAGAGTGATTGGTATTTCACAAGATGTGCATCTCTTCTAAGAAAAATTTACTTGCATGGACCTATCGGCATAAACGATCTAAGGTCAATGTATGGAAATACAAAGCCTATAGGTTACGGAGGAGCACATCACAAAGATGCAGGTGGTGCAATAATTAGAACTGCCATACATAGTTTAGAAAAATTAGGTTATTTAGATAAAGTTGAAGGAAAAGGTAGAACAATATCACATCAAGGTATGAAGAAACTTGATCGACTATCAACTGAGATCTTAAATGAATTAATCGTAAAGAATCCAAATTTAAAGAAATATTCATAATTTTATTATGAGCTCTCAAAACCCAAATGATGATAGAAATCCAAGTGATGCAGAAGTTTCTACTTTGAAGGATAATGCGCTAAAAACTCTTCTTACTGCAGAAGCAAGGTTGAGACTAAATAATGTCAAGATGGTTAAACCAGACCTTGCAGCAACGGTTGAAAACTATCTCTTTGGATTGGCATCTCAGGGACGGTTAAAGGCACAAATCTCTGACGATCAGTTAAAGCAAATCCTATTGTCTATTCAACAACCCAAGCGAGATTTCAAGATTAACCGCAAGTAGTTTAGGGAAAATATATTAGGGGTAAATTAAACGGTTACAAATATGAAAGCAGTTGTTTATGAAAAATATGCTCCAAATGATGATTACAAGTCAATTCTAAGTGTAAAAGAAGTACCTGATCCAAAACCAAAGCAAAACGAAGTTGTTTTCCGTGTAAAAGCAACATCCCTGAACTATAATGATATCTGGGGAATGAGGGGACAACCAATCCCAGTAATTTTACCACACATTTCTGGCTCAGATGCTGCAGGTGAAGTTACTGCAGTAGGAGAAGATGTTACAAATTTCAAAGTTGGTGACCGAGTTGTTTCACACTCAAACATGGCATGCAGAGTCTGTGAAGCATGTACTGATGGACGAGAATATGATTGTCTAAAGAGAACCATCTGGGGATTCCAAACAGGACCATTATGGGGTGCATTCTCCGAGATTACTCATTTACCCGAAGTTAACGTTGCAAAAATTCCAGAAGGTGTAAGCTATGATGAAGCTGCTGCAGCCTCAATGACACTACTTACTTCATGGCACATGTTGGTAGGAAGAGCAAAAATCCGTCCTGGCCAAACAGTCCTTATCATGGGAGGAGGATCTGGGGTTGGAAGCTTTGGAATTCAAATTGCAAAATTATACAACTGTACTGTTATATCTACAGCAAGCCCAGATAAATTAGACCAACTAAAGACACTCGGAGCAGATTATGCAGTTGATCATAGAAAAGAGGATTGGAGTAAACAAGTAAGAGAAATAGCAAAACCGCTAGGTGGAATTGATATTTCATTTGATCATATAGGTCAGACCCACTGGAATGCTCAACTTCAATTGCTAAAATATGGTGGAACACTGGTCTCATGTGGAGCAACCACTGGATATGACGCAAAGACTGACTTGAGACACGTATTCTTCAAAGGGACTAATATCTTAGGTTCAACACAGGGAACAAAAGCAGAATTAGAACAAGGTTTGTACTGGATGGGTAAAAAGAAAATAAAATCTGTAATAGATTCAGAATATAGCTTTGAAAATGCTGCAGAAGCACACACTAAAATGCTCACTGGTAAAGGACTATTCGGTAAAATATTACTGAAACCATAAATCAATTCTATTTATGGCAAGACTCCTTCGCAGTCTCTTGTTTGTTCCAGGTAACAATATTCGCTTTTTAGAAAAAGCAAAATCTCTTAGGGCGGACGTTGTTTGTTTTGACTTGGAGGACTCTGTTCCCCTTGAGGAAAAAAAAACAGCAAGAAATCTAATCAAAAATGCATTAAAAAATAGATCAGAGTATAATTCGGAAATTTATGTGAGAACAAATTCTCCAGTATCTGGAATGATACCTGATGATCTACAAGAAATTATTCAGAAAGGCATTGACGGTGTAGTGATTCCAAAAGTAAACACTTCAAATGAAATAAAGAAAATTGAAAAAACGATGATAGGATTAGAAAGGAAGCGTAAACTAAAGCCAATAGAACTTGTGGCATCAATAGAGTCTACTCAAGGTGTTGTAAACGCCTACTCTATAGCCTCATGTAGTAAAAGAGTCTCAGCTCTGGTCTTTGGTGTTTTTGATTTGCTAAATGACCTAGGCATAGAATATACAAAGAAATCCGAAGGGGCAGCTTATTCTAGAGCAAAAATTCCTGTGGATGCAAGGGCGGCAGGAAAATATGCAATTGATGCAATCTGGCAAGACCTTGATGACGTAACAGGATTAGAGCAAGATTCCTTTATTGCTAAAAACTTGGGATATGTTGGTAAAAGCATCATTCATCCAAAACAAATCGATATTGTTCATACAGTGTTCTATCCAACCCCATCAGAGATAGGGTGGGCAAAAAAAGTATTCGATGCATATAATCTATCCAAGAAAAAAAAGAAGGGAGCTACAACAGTCGATGGAAAGATGATTGACGAAGTTCATTATAAGAGAGCTATGACATTACTAAATTCAATTACTAGACAGTAATTGATTCATTCTAATCAAAGGAAATAAATCATATATTCAATAGAACTTCACTAATCATGTTTACGGGAATAATTGAAGGCTTGGGTAATATTGTTAGGTTTGATAAAAAAACAAGTAACCGTAGTGCTGCAAAAATGACAATACACTTGGGGAAAATTGCACAAGGCCTCAAAGTAGGAGATAGTGTTGCAGTAAATGGTGTATGTCTTACTGCAATAAACATCTCTAAGGGAGTTACTGAATTTGAAATGATTGGCGAGACAATAAAGAAAACTAATCTAGGATCACTAGAAAGTGGTGATAAAGTAAATGTTGAACGAAGTCTCAAAGTTGGTGAACGACTTGAGGGACACTTTGTACTCGGACATGTTGATGGTGTTGGTATAATTTCTAAGATGGAAAAACAACCCAATCAAGTACAAATCTGGATAAAAGTCCCAAAGAAATTATCGAAATACATTATACAGAAGGGTTCAGTGTCAGTAGATGGTATTAGTCTGACAGTTGTTGATAGGCTAAAAGATAAATTTTCAGTTTCAATAATACCGCATACTACCAAAATAACTAATATGAGTTATAAAAAAGTTGGAGATAAAGTTAATATTGAAACTGATATACTCGGAAAATATATTTTATCTGATGACTAATCAACTACCACTATTTTGGTAATTACCAATTTTCTAGTAAGGTTTATAACAATAATGAAAAGCTGATCATGCATGTCCTTGGAGGAAGCTATTTCATCACTCAGACGAGGCGATTTTATTTTACTTCATGATGGAGACAAACGTGAAAATGAGGTAGATATGGTTGTTGCTGCTGAATTTGTAACTGCTGAACATATAGCACGTATGCGCATGGATGCAGGTGGACTAATTTGTATGTCAATTAATCATGCCTTTGCAACTAGTTTGGGATTAGACTATATGCATGAGATTCTTTTTAATTCCCAAAAATTTGATTCAGATTCAAAAAAGATGATTATAGGTACTGCCCCCTATGGAGATAGGCCATCTTTTTCAATTTCGATTAATCATAAAAATACATTCACTGGAATAACTGATAAAGATAGAGCGTTAACAATTTCTGAGATGGAAAAATTATACAAGATTGAAAATGAAAACAAGAAGAAAGTTTTCAATTCTACCTTTAGGACCCCTGGTCATATTCCTCTGCTTATTGCTTCAGAAGGGTTATTATCAAATAGACTTGGACATACTGAGATGTCGATTTATCTAATGAAACTTGCAGGACTCACACCAGTTACAGCAATCTGTGAGATGTTGGATTCTCAAACATATGCCGCTTTATCTACAGAAAAAGCAAAAAAATATGCAAAAGGCAATTCTATACCTTATTTTGACGGAACTGAACTTGTTAAATTCGCCAAGGAGCATTAATTTTGAATATCGCCATTGTCGTTGCCGAGTTTAATAGTGAAATAACTTCTAAAATGTTAGATCTAGCTATAGAGAAGGCGAGGGTATTGAAACTAAATGTAAAGTATACCTGTAAAGTTCCCGGTGTATTTGATATGCCTCTTTTAATTGATATGTTATTACAAAAAAAAAATATTGAAGCTGTAGTAACTCTTGGAGCAGTAATCAAAGGACAAACAAAACATGATGAACTTATTGCACATGTTACTGTAAAAGCATTAGCAGATCTTTCAATAAAATATCAGAAACCGGTGACGCTTGGAATAACAGGACCAGGAATGAGTGATAGACAAGCACATCAAAGAATACGGCCAGTTGCTGAAAGAGCTGTTGAAGCAGCAAAGAAATTATCCGAAGAGCTGGAGAGAATTAGAAATGATTCAACTAACCATAATTAAGATCACTGGATACGGACCATGGACTCTAACCTTGGGGAGTGATCGAGAACATCGATTGCAAATCCTACAAGCATCATTATACAAAGAAATACAAAATTTATTTTCAGAAAGAAATTGTCTTGCATTTCCTAACCGATTTGATGAAATTTTTGTAATAACTAATGGTCTTTCAGTTGATGAACATATCGAAATTAAAAAACAGTTAGCGAAATCTTTCGAATTAGATTTGTCTATGTCAATTGGACAAGGATATACTCCATTTGAAGCAAGTTCAAATGCTGATAAGGCAAGGAGATCCAACACAATGTTAAACAAGAATCATAATATTTTTGGATTGCAACTAAGAAAAGATGAAGATTTAGTTCAGATTATACACATGGATGTAGATGGTTCTACTTCAGTCTCTGCAAAAAAATCACCCTATGAAGTATCATTACTTATCATAAAACTATACTCAGAAATGTCAGAATTCTTCTTGCAAAGAAATTTACTTACGTTTTTCATGGGCGGAGATAACTTTATGATTATAAGTTCAGGTGTCAACAAAGATGAAATAACAAAGTTTCTCGAAATTGTAAAACAAAAATATGACATTTCTTTTAACTGTGGAATTGGAACAGCAAAGACTGGAAGAGATGCCGCAAAACTGGCTACTCAATCATTAGATAAGATTCGTGAACTTAGAGACTCTGGAAAAAAAGATATGCGAATTCTTGAGTTAACATGCTGATAAGAAATGTCAGCCTTCTTTATGGCAAAGAACTAGATTATGTACAAAATACAAATGTACGAATTTCTGGAAAATACATTGGACAGATAGGAAAAAAACTCTCACCTCACAAAAATGAAACAGTACTAGACTGCGATGGCTTGTTAATGATGCCAGGACTAATTAACTCACATACTCATATTGGAGATTCTATAGCAAAAGACATAGGGATAGATTCTGATGTTGAGGAAAAGATTCATCCAATTAGCGGGTTCAAACAAAAAATTCTCAAGAATTCTGATAAATCTCATCTAACAAGCTTTGTCAAGAATTCATGTATTTCAATGATTAGAAAAGGCATTACATCCTTTATAGATTTTCGAGAAGGTGGTATTGAAGGAGTTAACCTTTTAAAAAATGCAACATTAAATATTCCAATAAGGGCTGTTATCTTGGGAAGAATTGAATTTTATCAAGATTCAAAATCTATCAAGAAAAATACTACTATTCCGAAATCATATAAATTAGATCTTAGAAATCTTCTAATGAACTGTGATGGACTTGGGATTAGTGGCCCAAACGAATTTGCTGATTCTTCATTAAGATATTTTGCAAAGTCAAGGAAGATTCGTGCTATACATTCAGCTGAGACTGAGGAAAGTAACAAAATATCTCAGAATATGTCTGGAAAAACTGAAACTCAGAGAGCATTACTTACGAAACCAAATTTCTTGGTTCATATGACTTATGCTTCAAAAAAAGATCTTGTAATGACAAATAAAGATAAAGTCAGTATTGTTGTATGTCCCAGGGCAAACGGATCTCTTGCAGAAGGAATTCCTGATGTTGATCTCATGCTTGATGCTGGTTGCAATGTGGCTATTGGAACTGATAATGTTATGATAAACTCACCTGATATGTTCAGGGAAATGGATTACCTTTGGAAAGTCTCGATGGGTATTAAGAAAAAAAGACTAATACCAAAAAATATACTTAAGATGGCCACAACAAACGCTTCAAATCTTCTGGGTGGTACAGTTGGAATTATTCAAAATGATAAAATAGCAGACTGTATATTTATTGAAAAACATTCCATAGATTTAGAACCAATGCATAATCCATATGCTTCAATCGTACAGCGAGCTTCAGAAAATACGATAAAAGCAGTAATGTACGAAGGAGAATTAATTCATGGCAAAATCTAGACCTTATGTAATACTCAGTGCTGCTATCAGCATTGATGGGAAGATAGCTACTCGCACAGGAAGATCTAACCTCTCATCCAAAAAAGACTTGGTACGAGTCCATGTGCTCAGAAGAAGTGCAGATGCCATACTAGTAGGAAAAAATACGATAAATGTAGATGATCCATTACTTACTGTTCGTTATGTAAAAGGAAAAAATCCCATCCGTGTTATTCTTGATTCAAAGGGTAGTTTATCTCCTAAATCGAAAGTGATCAAAACTGCACAAAAAATTCCTACCATACTTGTAGTATCAGAAAGTGCTACAAGAGAGGTTGAGAAATTTGCTGCAAAAGGAGTGCAAGTAATAAGGTGTGGAAAAACGAAAATCGATCTAAAAAAATTATTAGAATTACTTAGAAAAAAAGGAGTAAAAAGAATTATTATTGAAGGTGGAGGCATAACAAACTGGCACTTTTTCAAGGAAAAACTGGTAGATGAGATTGTAATAACAGTTACACCCTATATTATTGGAGGCAGTACTGCAATTTCTCTAGTTGAAGGTGATGGTTTTAGAGAAATACCAAAATCCTTTAAATTAAAAAAGATCAAGAAAATAAAAAATGAAATAGTTTTACACTATGTATCTTAATGTTTTAGATCATCACGAAGATGATCTATTTTGCTTTGTAGTGCCTTTTTTAGCTTTTCATTTTTTTCTAAGTAATTCTAATAAT
>JBGPGB010000058.1:0-8021 GCA_041483595.1 Nitrosotalea sp. | reverse complement strand
TTACCATACAGAGACAGGATATGACACGAGATCAATTAACGATGGGTATTCCAGTACTCTTAGTTATATTTGGGATAGTAATGCTGATTAACATTCTGTATGCCCTCCGAAAATATCATGTATGGAATGCTAAAATAGATGACAAAAATTAAGACCGCATAGTTTTAGGTCTCGCAAGTAAACACGAAGAAGTTCTGTAGTCAGGTCTCACGCATTACCCAACGCCGATTAAAAAAATAGTATTTATCTTGTTATCACAAACTGAATAATGTTTCTTATCTGAACCAGGGGAAGTTTTCCTTATCTGATTCTTTTGGAAAGTCCTTGATTATTGCTTGAACTACCTCTGTGTGATTATATGTTATATGCCGTAAAAATTTCTTAGAGCCTTCATCTGTCTGAGTCTCAAAATTTTCATTTAATTCTCTCATTATGTCTTTACATTCTTTACACGGATTGAATTCGATGTAGAATTTCAAGTTATGATTGGCTCCTGGCATATACTGAAATTCTATATATTAGTTGACTGTGATTTGTACAACTCAGTCACACCACAAACCGTCTTATTTTCAAGTTAGAAAAATTCCAGAAAACGAGATTATTTATTCACGTCAAGTAAAAAGATAAGTGATGGCGTTCAAAGTTCTAGGAGTAGGATCAAGTCTGCGTGAAGGATCTTCAAGTACAACTGCTCTTGCTATTACATTGGATTTTGCAAAAAAACAAGGAGCTGAAACACGACTGCTTGATCTCAGACAAACCAAATTGCCATTGTATGATCCAACTGAAAGTCAATTCAATTCTGAGATACAGAAGGTAAATGATGATGTAAACTGGACAGATGCATTGATTCTTTCTACACCTGATTATCATGGTTCAATGTCTGGAGCAATGAAAAATTTTCTTGATTACTTTTGGGCAGAATTTGCAGGAAAAACATTTGGATACATTTGTTCATCTCATGAGAAGGGTCTTACAACAATGGATCAAATGAGAACGGCAGTCAGGCAGTGTTATGGGTGGAGCTTACCGTATGGAGTGTCTGTAAGTGATGGTGATAATTTTACAAATGGAAAAATAAATCCCAAACTAGAATTGCGATTAGACATGCTGGCAAGAGATCTAGTTGTCTATGGTGATCTTACGCGTCAACAGTTTGTAAAAGATTTGAGTAGTGATTCTGCCAATACATTTGCATCAAGATATAGAAAATAACCAAAATAGACTTTGATTCTGCCTACATTCTTATCTATGGGCTAACTATATCATTTTTAACATGGGACTTTTTAGAAAAAAGTTTGAGTGCGATCAATGCAAAATGAAATTCTCAAAAAATGAAGAATTCGTAGATCATGCTCGTCATGTACATCATCATCCTATAGCAAAATGTGCTGAATGTGGAAAAGAGTTTGTTCATGGAGAAGATAGGCTTCATCACTCAAGAAAAGAACACGAGAAAAAAATGGAACGTCGTCGTCAGAAAAGTTAGAATCGCGGTGAAGTCCATTCTTTAATTTATTATGATATTTTTGTATTGGATGCCTATTTTACAATCAATACTGGACACTTTGAATGCTGAGATACACCACTTGCCACACTTCCCAATAGTAATTTCTTAAAACCTCCTAATCCACGTGAACCAATCACTATGAGATCAACATCATGAGATTCTGTATACGAGACTAACGAATCTGTAATTGAAATCACTTCTAGCACATCAGACTTGAAGGGTATTTTTGATTCTCTTAGCATTGGTTCTAGATTTGAAATGGACTTGGCTGCATCCTCTTTTAACAATTTTGTTGTTTCAATATATGCTGCTCCAAAGTATGGATCAGTTGGAACCTGAATTGAAACACATGATACTATACTAATGCTGGAATTGTATTTTTTTGCAAGATCAAGCGCATAATCAAACGCACGGTTTGCAGGCTCTGATTTGTCATATGGAACCATTATGTGTTTTATCACATGTTTGCTTGGATTTTCATTCATTTAAACGATTTTTGGAAATTCCATACTTGATTGTTTAATTCTAAACATAATATGTGGCTAATACGTTTCAAGAATCACTTGATACAAATTCGTAATCTAACAAAAATCTATGAAAAATTGGTTGCTGTAGATAATTTGTCTCTTGACATACAAAAAAATGAAGTTTTTGGACTTTTAGGCCCAAATGGTGCAGGTAAAACTACTGTAATCCACATGCTTGCCACTCTTCTTACCCCTACATCTGGGTCTGCAAAAGTAAATGGGTTTGATATTCTTGCAGATCCTGAAAAAGTTAGATCAAGTATAGGAATTGTTTTCCAGGTACCAAGTAGTGACGATCTGCTTACAGGTTATGAAAATCTTAAACTTCACGCCTTGCTTTATGCTGTTGCACCTAATGTTAGGGAAAAACGTATCAGAGATGCACTAGATCTAGTTGGTTTGACTGAAAGAAGAAATGATCAGGTAAAAAAATATTCTGGAGGAATGAGAAGAAGATTAGAAATAGCACGAGGACTAATTCATAATCCACATGTTCTCTTTCTAGATGAACCCACACTAGGACTTGATCCTTCAAGTAGAGAGACCATGTGGAAGTATATCAAGAAACTTGTACAAGAAGAAAAACTGACAATAATTCTTACAACTCACTATATGGAGGAGGCAGATATGTTATGCAATAGAATTGCTATCATAGATAAAGGAAAGATAATCGCACTAGATACCCCGACAAAACTAAAATCTATGATTGGTGGAGATGTCGTTAAACTCAAGCTAAAGATAGAAGGTTCCAATATTGAGGATCTGAAAAATCTTCCATTTATTAGAAAAATTGACTATGTTGAAGGCTACGTAATGTTAAGTGTTGATGATGCAAAAAAGAATATTCCAGAAATTCTAAAACATGTTGAAGCTGAATCTGTTGAAGCGAGCAGTCCTACCCTAAATGATGTCTTTTTGACATTAACTGGAAGAAGCATTAAAGAACAGGCTGAAGGCGGTTTTATGGAGCGATATGTCCAATATGACAAGCACTAGAATTTACTTTGATAAAATATATGCTCTCTGGTTAAGAGAAGTCAAGGTATTCTTTAGGGAAAAAAGTAGGTTGGTTGCATCTACCTTTACCCCGCTTCTTTGGCTTTTTGTTATTGGTACTGGCTTTGGTTCTTCTACTCCAATTACATCTAACTCGATAGATTATCAGAAGTTCATATTTCCTGGAATAATTTGTATGTCAGTCGTTTTTTCCTCCGTCTTTTTTGGGGCATACGTCATCTGGGATAGAAAATTTGACTTTTTAAAAAGCGTAATGGTTGCTCCAGTATCAAGATCTACTATTTTTACAGGAAAAGCATTTGGTGGCATGACAAATTCTCTAATTCAAGCAGCCATCCTTCTTGCAGTAGGTCTTATCATAGGAGTACAATTCAGTCCTCTTGCACTAATTCAAACAATTGTGATAATCTTACTTCTTTCATTTGCCTTGACATCGCTTGGTCTTACGCTTGGAAGTTACATGACTAGTCTTGAAGGATTCCAAATGATAGTGAGCTTTGTAGTCTTTCCGTTATTCTTTCTTA
Organism: Nitrosotalea sp.; assembly: GCA_041483595.1. Taxonomy (GTDB): domain Archaea; phylum Thermoproteota; class Nitrososphaeria; order Nitrososphaerales; family Nitrosopumilaceae; genus Nitrosotalea. The sequence continues at coordinate 4,443 of JBGPGB010000058.1, read as the reverse complement.
GTGGTGCCTTATTTCCAATTGATAAACTACCCCAATGGCTCTCAATTTTAACAACCATTGATCCAGTAACATATGGAGTTGATGCTCTCAGAAATATTATACTGGGAATTGGGAGTCATACACTTGGGCTTGACTTTACAATTCTTGTATTGTATACTTGCGCGCTAGGATCTTTAGGTACTTATTCATTTAGAAGAATGAAGGCAGTTTAAAATCTAAAGATTCGGGTTAAAGCAATCCTGTACTTCTGATGATTACTTGACTATGAGTACAGGAACTTTAGATTTGTGAACTACGATATTTGCAACACTCCCAAGAAATACTTCTTTTACACGACTCATTCCTCTAGAGCCCATTACTATGAGATCAAACTTTTTGTATGCTGCAAACTCTGTTATTTCCCAAGCTTGGTTTCCATAGATTATTTTTTCACTAAATACAATGCCGTTTTGAGCGCATTGCTTCTTTGCTTCTAGAAGAAATTTTTTTGCCTCTTTCTGGGATTGATTCTTTAAAGAGGTTAACAATTTACCCAAATTTATGGTATAAATAGGAATGATGCACAAACCTGTGATAGTTCCATGACACTGTCTTGCCAAGTAAATTGCTTCGTGGAGTGCCTTGAATGAACTTGCAGAGCCATCCATAGGAACCAGAATTTTGCTAATTTTTTGTTTCAATTACTTACAACCCTGCTATTCCAAATTCTAATACATTTTGAATTCATTTGTTAATATCTTACAACATATTTCATATAAAGGCAATTTAGGATTCCATAATTGAGAATCAGCTCCAGTCCTCATTTTAAATAACAACAACTTTGTTAACCTCAAGATTTATAGAATTGTCTTTTCCAATTAACTTATGCTCTTTGGAGTTTTTGCAGTACACAGTCCAGAATTATGCCCATTAAACAACAAAAATAGTAAGAAGATATTCTTAGAAATTCAAGATAAAATGAAAGCGACACAAAAAAAATTCAACATACAAAAAATTCTAGGATTTTACATGTCAGTCCTTGAGCATGAATGGATAATAATTATGGATGCAAAGAATGCTCATGATATAGAACAGATGTGTATAACAGTGGGAATATCTGCCATTAGTACGGTAAAGATTGTCCCAATGAATGACTTTAAGAAGGCAGTAATTAGGTTGAAATTAAAATAAAATACTTGCAAAAATCATAGGTTATGCCCTTGTACGATTACAATTCCTTGGAATCAAGTATCACATGAGATATCTTTGTTGCAAAGGCAATTGGACTAATTCTCTTTGTACTTATGACAATGACGACATTTTTGTTGTATGGGAAACTAAACATCATGAAATTATCTTTATCTGAATGATGGTATCTAATTGGTCCATAAAGATTATCAAATTTTGCTCCCATTGAAATATCAAATGTACACTCCATGTAATGGATGTCGTTCCATCTGTCTAATCTTGGCTGCAAAAATCCACGATGGATTTCGTTGTGAACTAGTGTTCCCCTGTTGTCTATTATTGTAACAGATTGTACATTCCTATCACTATTCATTATAGACTTGCAAAATTGGTCTAACTTTACAGTCTTTGCTATAGTCATGTCTAGATCCTATCTGAAGAAGTACTAAAAAGTACTGATCATTTAAAAGAAAATTTCGTTCCTTTTTTTTATCGCTTTTTACAGTTTCTTTAATATCGTATATGTGCTCTTGAAGAGATTTTTTCTTCAATTATTGTTTCTTGTAGGCATTATGAAATGACTGTATACCCATTACACCAGTTGATTTTGTACATGATAGATAACTGAAGAGTCATGACTAATAACAAAGTAAAAGTGGATGAATTTACAAACAAGATTTGGATTGAAGTTACATCTTGACTTTTTTATAAAACGACCTCTTCGCTATCTCAACAGATGTAATGTAACTCGCCACTATGATCGCAATCATTATGAGAACCAACATAGGAATTGGAACAAAACCAAATTCCTTACCCAGGAGTGTATATGGAATAACGTTGACAACACATACAGCGGTAATTGTAGTAAGAAGAAGATATCTGCTTGGCCTTGCATTAACTAATGATTTTCTACTGCGTATTGCCAAAACAATGAGAGATGCAGATGATACGCTTTCAATAAACCAACCAGTTCTAAACTGTTCTACCGTACTACCAAATGCAAGAAGAATTCCAAAAGTTGCAAAGTCAGCAACCGAACTTAAGAGGCCAAACACTATCATAAATTTTCTAATGAATTTTAGATCAAATCTATGGGGTGATGCAACCATCTCTTTATCTACATTATCAGTAGATATTGTCATCTCAGGAAAATCTGTTACTAGATTAGTCAATAGTATCTGCTTTGGTAACAAAGGTAGAAAAGAAAGGAAGGTTGATGCTCCTGCCATGCTGAACATGTTTCCAAAGTTAGCACTTGTTGCCATGAATATATACTTGAGAGTATTAGCAAAGGTCCTTCTCCCTTCTTCGACTCCTTGAATTAGTACGTTGAAATTCTTTTCTAAAAGTACAATATCTGATGCTTCCTTTGCAACGTCTACTGCAGTGTCAACAGATATTCCTACGTCAGCGGCATAAAGCGCAGTCGCATCATTTATTCCATCTCCAATAAAACCTACTACATTTCCAGTCTTTTTTAAGGCCAGAATTATCAACTCTTTTTGGTTTGGCTCCACCTCTGAAAAAATATCTATGCTGTTGACATTCTGGAGAACTGCTTCATTTGTCATTTGTTCTAATTCTTTACCAGTTACGATTCTAGGATTTGTCAATCCTACTTGTTTGGCTACATTTTCAGCTACAAGCCTGTTATCTCCTGTTATTATTTTTAATGATATGCCGAGATTTTTGAGTTCAGTTATCGCCTTAATTATTCCAGGCTTTGGTGGATCATACAGAACAAGAAATCCTAAAAATGTCATGTTGACTTCATCCTCCCTTTTCAGGATTGTAGTGTCAGGGCTTTTGTACGATACGCCTAAAACACGAAATCCTTGTTGGCTTAGTTCCATGAACTTTTGTAAAATATTTTCTCTTATCTTTCCTATCTCCATGTTTCCTTCTTCAGTATCTGCATGAGAACAAATTGATAGCACATTTGATAGTGCACCTTTTGTAATCATGAGTATCTCTTCGTCTTTTGATACTAATATGGAGAGTCTCTTTCTTGAAAAATCATAAGGAATCTCATCTAATTTCTTGTAATTGGAAACATCTAGAATCTTGTAAGTACGGATTGCCTCGTCAATTGGGTTTGCAAAACCTGTCTCATAAATAGAATTCAAATATGCGTAGAAAAACACATTTTGACTATCATTTCCTTTTACATCTAGGCTTGATTTGATGCGTACTAATCCTTCAGTAAGGGTTCCTGTTTTATCAGAACATAATACATTCATGCTGCCAAAATTTTCAATTGAAGATAGACGTTTGACTATGACTTTGTAGCTTGCCATTTTTCTTGCCCCATGTGATAAATTTATACTGATTATGGCTGGTAAAAGCTGAGGAGTCAAACCAACTGCTAGAGCTACTGAAAATAAAAAAGAGTCAAGAACTGGTCTTGATAAATATACGTTGATTGCAAAAATTGCAATTACGAGAATCAACGTAATTTGAGTGAGAAAATAACCGAACTTTCTAATGCCATGTTCAAATTCTGTCTCTGGTGGCCGAAATCTTAGTCGATCTGAGACCTTGCCAAATTCTGTTTGGAGTCCAGTTTTTACAACAACAGCTTTTGAATTACCGCTAATTACGTTGGTGCCCATGAATAATGTGTTGGTTTTTTTGGAGATCGGAACTTCATCTGAGATCCAATCAGGAGATTTTTCAACAGGGAATGTCTCACCAGTCAAAACTGCTTCGTTAACAAAAAGATCTCTTGATTCAAGTACGATACAATCCGCTGGTATTTTACTCCCTGCTGAAAGCAAGACAATATCTCCTGGAATGATTTCTTCTGAAGGAATCTCTTTTTTAATTCCATCACGAATAACATTTGATGTTATTCTTATCATCGCAAGCAACTTCTTTACTGCATTTGTAGCACGATGCTCTTGAAAGAATCCTAGCATACTGCTTATGAAAATAATGACAAATATGATTATGGCATCAGTTGAATCTTGTAAAATCAATGATAATACGGCAGCAAATAGAAGAATGATGATTATTGGACTTTTAAACTGTGATAGGAAAAGTGAAAAAGCATCAGATTTTTTTTGTTTTTTTAATTGATTTGGACCGAATTTTTCTAGTCTTGTAATGGCTTGATCACTTGAGAGTCCAGTCGAACTTGTTTCTAATTTTTCCAGTAATTGCATGACTGGTTTACTTAACAAGGTTTTTTGACTATTTTTTTCCATGACTAGAAATTTAGTTGATTGGGATTGAGTTTAAAGATTCTCATATCTGGATAACAAAACGGTCTCATCT
>JBGPGB010000057.1:0-8047 GCA_041483595.1 Nitrosotalea sp. | reverse complement strand
CATTAATGGAATTTTAGAGATAATTGAAAATGAGATAGTAATATCTCTAAAAGATAAATCTGCCCATAGTATTCTTTTCAAAGATAAATTTCAAGCAGAATCCTTTGCAGATTTCATTCAATCTGTAATTGACAATGTGAACAAAATTACAAAGACTAGAGTTCTTGAAAATATAGTGGAAATAACTAAGGAACAATCTTAGACAAGAGACTTGTCCATTTCCTGAGTGACTAATTCCTGTACCTTGAGAAAATACAATCTAGTTGTGTATGGCATGTCATCGAGGTTATTTTCTATTGCCATCATTAGATAACGAACTGCTCGTTTTGATATATCGAGATTGAATTTTAGATAAAGAATCGGATCCTGTTTTACACCAATTTTGTCCACAAGCCAAGGCGGAGCCATCTCTTTTGCATCACCAATTACTTTTCGGTACCAGAATGCTATGTTTTTAGGGTCCAAACCTTCCTTGAGACCTGTAATGTCAGTAGACATTTTGTTGAACATTCTATCTGTTATTTTTTTCAATACTCTATCAGATATTCTAGAGTTTTATGGAACCTACTCAAAGATTGAAAAGTTGTTTGTCAACTCAAAGTATATTGCCGTCAGAGTCTATCTCAGAATTCTTAATTCTTGTTGTAGATATACGAGTACCATCCTTAGCAAGAGCCATAGGAACTATTATTACTTCAACTGGAGGAGAATTTCTTTCTGCTCTTAGGTGATTTAGCTCTGTACCTTTTGAGGCAGTCTCATCACTTACTACTAGTGCTTCAACCTCTTTTTCTAGGACCGCCGGACCAAAATCATTATCTAGTTTGCTTATCTCATAATTTGAATTCGGGAAGTTTTCTTTGATCAAATCTTCTAGTGTTTTATATCTCTGAGAATAATTGTGTTCTAATTCTTTTCCTTTTTTTCTTGCAAATTTATCACTAGTTAGACCTATTATAATTTTGGATGAGATCGAAAACGCCTTTTTGAGTAGTTCCAAGTGACCACGATGAATAATATCAAATGTACCTCCTAAAGCCACAAGTTTGAATCTAGTCATAGGAATATTTTGTATTCAATATCTTGTCATTTAACAAGTACTACATTAATTGATGGTTCTGCTGAAGCGAGAGGAACGGAATCATAATTCCATACATATGTCTCGATGAAATATGAACCAGATGAATGTGGTGTCCAATTTACAGAGACCTTTTGATCTTTTGATTCAAGAAATATTCCCTCGTATTTTCCTATGAATTCTACTTTACCATTAAATTGTTTAACTTGAACATAATAGATGAAGGGTTGTGTGGAATTGAGAAGGTATCTTGTGTTGCTAGTTATTTTTACAGTAGCATTTACAGGTATAGCAGAATATGATGTGCCATTAGGATCAGTAACCATGGCATTACTTACAACCACGGATAGTGCCAATTGAACACTATTTACAGGAGTTAGTTTTGATTGATAATTGTCAGACTCTGCAATTATCATAAAAGATTTTGCTCTAGAACTTGAATCTGAAGTGATACTAAATTTGGAATCTTTTCCAGAATCAACATCAGTTGGATTAGAAATTCCAATGCCAACTACTCTTTGAAATGGATCATATGAAATCAGATAGAGTTTAGTGTTAGGAGATTTTTGTGAGCCGTTGTTTATTATAGTACCAGAAACAACTAATTTGTCAGAAATTTGAAGTAAATTAGGAGAAATTTCTAATACTTGTTGTCTTTCGGATGATGCCCTAAATCCAGCAAGTTTTACCTGTATTTGCGTAATAGATGGATCTGGTTTTGTCGAAGATATTGAGAATGGAACTTTGCCTCCTGGCGGAATTATCTGAAGAAGTGTTGTACCGGTTTTGTATTCAATAGTTTGAGAATTGTCATTCATGAATGTTATTCCTAAAGTTACTGCATTAACAGGCGAATCAAGTTTATTCTGAACTTCTCCTAGAACTACTGTAGTACCATCAGACGCCTTGTAACTATATGATGACAATATATCAACTTGGATGCTTGAAGTTGGAGGAAGATTCTGAGCCCAGACAAAGTTCATCGTAAATAATGTGATAATCATCATAGATGCTAGAAACAGAGTTCTCATACCTATTGAAATTCAAAAGGGATTAATCACATACTGCATATCATAATCTACACAACATAGTTTAGAAGGTTCTACCAACTTACGTTGGTATATAATATTTATAAAAAGAGGATAAAAGATTTTGTTGATTTACTTGTGTTTCTTTGCGGTAATTACACACCAGTAAATGAATCCTGGTATCAATCCTACCATCAATGGTATGTATACGCCCGCTTGACTCCAATCTTGCATATCTAAATTACCTAACCAACAAAAAACTTGCATAGTATTTAAATCCATCTTTCATACGCCTTATTTTTGGTAGATCGCTCATACTCTAGATTGGATGAATTGGTCTTTAAATAAAACTTGAGTGCTGATTTTTAATCAGGCATGGAAATAATTATCGAACCCTGGAATCAACTAATCATTCACGAAGTTTTAGAACTGAAATTTGAAGATTGGATAACTCAGATAATTGCAAGTGCACGGTCAGCTGGTGGCGGCATACCTACTATCTTTTGGGCAGGAGGAGTATCATTTCATTTTGCAACCTTCCCTGATACAGATGTAATAGTGCAAGAGAAACTCAAAGGTAGAATTCATTATTCATCCGTTACTTTTTCTATAAAAGAAAAGTTTGAGAAACAAATCATACGTGAAGGTGGGGCTGTCAACTTCACTGATGTGAGCCACAATGAAATATTTAGTAAATTGATAGAGAAATTGAGATCACAGTCAAAGTTCCGTACTTAGTTACTCTTTCGTGATTTACGAAAAACTAAGAACCCACCTATTCCAACAAGTGCAATACCTATGACAAGGTAGTATGGAGGATTAGATTCTATAGGAAAAAGAAAGATTCCAGCTGTAATCATACCAAGATAAACAAGCATTCTCTTATCTATATCAAAAGGCATCAAGAGTAACTTCTTTCTTCCATACTATAAAGAATACTATATAACAGATTTTTAGATAACAATCTATTCAAGTTTTATTTCCTTTCAATTGTATTAACACCACTTTCTTCAAAATTTGCCGCAATATTTGTAAATGAATACTTTAAGATCTTCATCTAAAACACACCGGGAATTTTTCTATCACATTATTATTGTATAGATCTCGAAATTGTTTTTCAGTATTGATATATGCCTCAAGTGAAAATCTGCACCTAAAGTAAGATGATTTGTAAGCAATGCGTGAATAACATGTTTTCCTAATCGTATAAAAAATCAATCATCTGATAAAAATACCCAATATCTATGAAAATACCGGATTAGAGACTATTATGGATTTTTTCTTATTGTATAGAATTACTATGTGTATTTTGAAGGACAACTATTGACAGTCATATTGACATGAGAGATTTGAAATAATTGAGAAAAATGACATTATCACTCCAAATATTTCATTACCGCAAAAAGTCATAAATGGTATTACAGATTAAATATTCTCCGTATTCCTTTTTAACAAGATTCTATAAAAATAGAAGATATTTCCCAGAATGTTTAAAGTTAATATTTTGTCTTTGGTCTTGAAAAAGAATTAGAAGATCTATGTGATTTATTTATAATACGAGTGAACTGGAATCTGTTTGAACTATCAATAGGAGTGGACTGGATGGTGTTGCGGCCCTCATATCCCTGAAACAGGTCTCAGTTTTACACATACAATTAGAAGGCGATTTGGGTGAAACCAAAACCCTTTCCCCATTTTTTATTTTTAATTCTATTCCAAATGAGTTCATCGATAATCAGTAAAAAGGCAAAGACCCCCTTTTGTAAGTAAAAACTGAAGCTAACTATGTAATACGGAACGTTATGATTTGTTGGAAGTAGTTTATTTTCAATTTCGAAAAATCCTATTTATATTTAATAAAGAAAAGTTGTTTTAGGATGATATTTGGTACTCCTAAAATACTTGGTTCAATTATTTTTCTTTTGATATTTACAGCTGCAACATGTACTGGATATTCACATAATGCGTTTGCAATCCCCCTGACTACGGTTGTAGTCTCTCCAGCAAGTAACAGTGCAGGTAAAATAACAAATTATGCCGTTGCATTTATTTCCGCTTCAGCTCAAAGTATTAAAACAATTGTTCTGAAATTTACTGGGGCATATACTGGAAATGCAATAGTTTATTCCATTTTACCGAATAGTATTAGCGGTTATTCGGTTTCAAGAGAATCCAATACAATTACAATAACGCTATACGCTCCAGTAGATAATAGTGTAGGTAATCTTTTTGCAATAGGTCTGGGTAATGTAGTCAATCCAAGTCAAGGTACTTACTCTCTTACTATAACAACAAAAGCTGGTCATGGAAATATTATTGATATTGATTCAGGTTCATTTAAAATAGCAGGTGAAAAATCTGGTATAATTGGACCTACTGGTCTAACTGGTATGGGAACTACAGGTGCAACTGGTCCAACAGGTGCAACTGATTCGATAGGTGCAACTGGTCCAACAGGTGCAACTGATTCGATAGGTGCAACTGGTCCAACAGGTGCAACAGGTGTAGGAACTACAGAAGCAACTGGTCCAACAGGTACTTCAGATAACAATGACTCTACCGGATCTGTAAATGCAACTGGTCTAACAGGTACATTAGGCATAAACTGTACCAACTTGACTCCTAATGCTCTATTGATTGGCTGTGATCTTCATGGTAAAGACTTGCATGGTGCAATCCTCAATGGTGCAAACCTCAGTGGCGCAAATCTCAATGGTGCAAACCTCAGTGGCGCATTCCTCATTAATGCATACCTCCTTAATGCAAACCTTAGTAATGCAAACCTCAGTGGTGCAGTCTTTATTAATGCAAACCTCAGTTATGCAAACCTCAATAATGCAAACCTTCGTGGCGCAGTCCTAACTCTTGCAGACTTTGATAACGCAAACATCCTTGATGCAAACCTCAATAATGCAAACCTCAGTGGTGCATTCCTCATTCATGCAGACCTATCTGGTACAGACTTTAGTAATGCAATCCTCAATGGTGCAAATCTCAGTAGTGCAAACCTCACTGGTGCAAACCTCAGTGGTGCATTCCTCATTAATACATACCTCAGTTATGCAAACCTTAGTAATGCAAACCTTCGTGGTGCAGTCCTAACTCTTGCAGAGTTCGGTAATGCAGTTCTTACCGATGTAGCATCCTCTGGATGTATTGGAACATCAACTGGAATACCTGCTGTAGGAACACTGCCAGTCTGTTCATAAAATCAATATTTTCTATTCCAATTCAGACTCTCATAGGTCTGAATCCAAACGATCTCATCAACAATCAGTAAAAAGATAAGCCTCTCATTTGTGCCTGAAAATTTCCGTAATGACTAGAATAATGATATTGTGTGATTTGTTGGAAATTGCTTAAAACGAAATATTTACTATTATGACGTATGCTAACAATCAAAAATGCTTCAACCAGTGACATTCCAATAATCTTAGAACTACTTTATGAGCTTGGAAGACCACGACCACAAAAAGACAGTGATGTGGATGAGTTTTCCAATCTTGTAATAAAATATCTTTCAAACACCAACAAGAAAATCATCCTTGCAGAATATGATAACAAAATTGTGGGAATGGTAAGTATGATGTTGCTTCCAAGACTAAACAGGAAAAACCTTGAGTTATACATTCCTGAATTAATTGTTCAAGAAGATTATCAAAAAAAGAGAATTGGTAAGAACCTTATTGAATTCTGTATCGATTTTGCTAAACAGAATAAATGTCATCGAATTAGGCTTGAATCAGGGAATCAAAGAATAGGATCACATCTGTTCTATAAAAAATTAGGTTTTGAGCAATCTAGCCTCTCATTTACCAAAAATTTAGAATGACTCTCAGAAATCGCAAAAATCATTACAACGCAAAATTCCTTATGGACTACGGATTCTCAATCAAAGTTAAAGATTCAAAGATTGTTTTGAAAAATAGTCCCATGGAATTAATACCTAAAATGTTCCATTTCCTATCTATGAATTTAGTTATATTTTGAACTAGTTTATTAGATTAGATGTTGTTATAGAACAAGGGATTATTGTTTGACCACATGTCCTGATTATGAGCATGTTAAAGATCTACCCATTAGACAACTCACATCATTCTTGAGAAGTCATGATGATGAACTTGAATGGTATATTCAAAGTATGAGAAGTGATTCAAGACAAAAAATCAAGAAACTAACTGCTACATCTAACAATTCATCGAAAAAGCAAGTGAAAAGTCTGAACTTGGAATCTCAATTAACATCCAACGTGTTACATGATATTAAAAATCCACTATCTGTCATCGGGACTGCCTCCAAAATATTACGATTAAAAAACAAATCTAATGATTTATCCATAATAAAGAACCTTGATGCCATTGACCGTTCTACTGGGAGAATTTTAGATCAAATCCAATCTACGTTACGTCATCCTAAAAACAATGTTCAGTTAGAGACATGTAGTTTGGAAAATATAGTCAACACATCTATGCAATCATTAGTAATACCCCCTGGAGTTACGATACACATCCCAAAATCTACTACTTCAATTATCTCTGACACTAGTTTTTTACAATCCATCTTTTCAAATATAATACTAAATGCTATTCAGGCCATGAATGGAAAGGGTCAAATCAAAATAGCTATCAATGACAATAAGAATCACGTTTCTATTATTTTTGAAGACTCTGGACCTGGAATACCACCGTCCTACATGGCACAAATTTTTAAGCCGTACTTTACTACAAAAGAACATGGAACAGGCTGGGGTTTGTCAAATGTTAAGAGCATAGTAGAACAATTGGGAGGACAAATTAGTGCAAAGAACAATCCAACTAGGTTTTCTATACAATTACCAAAAGATCGATTCCAAAAGTTTCCATAACATCACGTGTAATCTTGTCCTTTAAAAAAAATTCATAGAAATAGGAATTTAATCATTCATAACTTTAAAATCAATAATTTCTATTCTCATTCAGACTCTCACAGGTCTGAACCCGTTACTTTAGAGAGTACAGCACGAGTTTGTAATAAACATGTTTTTTCTGGGTAGTGTTCTATAAGTGGGACATGAATAGTTCTTTTAATCAAGTTCCATTATTTTCACAATGTGGATGAATTTCGATTAGATGGTTATTGGATGAATCCAAATAAAATTGAAACAAAGGACGGTCAGTTTTGGGCAAAGCTAGAATTATGTATGACCAAAAAACTAATCAACCAACTTGATACACCAACAACCAACACAGATGGTTGTTGCACTAGACCAAGCTGAAAGTCTAATCGCTCAAGGTTGAAGATTTGTTGCGACATTGCCAAAAGGTAAGGCAGTAGTGGAGAAAAACGGTGTCAGAAGGGAACCTGTTTGAATGATCAGTAGGGATGGACTGGAGGGGATTTGAACCCCTGACCCCTCGCGTGCAAGGCGAGTATTCTACCGCTGAACTACCAGCCCAATACATAAATTGCAAACCGCAGAGATTTTAATTGTTGCCTTTAGGTAACAAAGATTTTATGGATATTATTCTCCTGAATATTCATGGTATTACTAAAATCAGAAGTTGTTCTAAAAACAGGTGACAAGGCTCCAGAATTTAATTTATTAGGAATTGATGATAAGAAACATACTCTTTCAGAATTCAAAGACTATCAAGCAAAATTAATAATTTTTATGTGTAATCACTGTCCCTATGTACAAGCTAAAGTAGATGCGATGAACGAGATCTATGAAAAATTCAAAGGTAAAATTGCCATGATAGGAATAAACAGTAATGATGCAACAAAATATCCAGATGATAGTTTTGATAGTATGAAAAAATTTGCCAAAGCGAAAGGTTTCGGATTTACTTACTTGGTTGATGAAACTCAAGAAATCGCAAAAAAATATGGTGCAGTGTGTACACCAGATCCATTTCTTTTTGATAATGAAGGAAAATTAGTTTTCCACGGTAGAATAGACAAT
>JBGPGB010000056.1:0-8059 GCA_041483595.1 Nitrosotalea sp. | reverse complement strand
TGTAAAAGGTTTTCCAATAGTTTCAAAACAAGCACGCCTAACATCTTCGAGATTGTAGTCATGTCCTACAATGAAACCTTTTGGAGATATGAATTGTAATGCTAACTTTATATCGTTCTTGACATATTCCAAAGAATGATTACCGTCAATGAAAATAACATCAAATCTTATACCAGTTCTGTGTAAGGTGGCAAATAATCTTTGTCGTTCTTTTAATGTATCAAACTTTAATGATATGACTTGTTTAGATTCAAGTTCAGGTTTAAGATTATCACAAAAGGTATCATATAAAGTTTTGGTAAGATGAGATGTTTCACCTATGATTCTTTTTGCATCATGGTTTCCTGAAAAGTCATCTATGGTCACGACAGTTTCAGCCAAGAAGGTTAAGAACTTAGTAGTGCTTCCAGCGAATGTGCCAAACTCAAGAACAAGTTTAGCATTGTTCTCAAGGATGATTTCACCTAGTCTTATTTTATCTTGAGTAGATGTCAAACCCAAGATATGAGAAGATTTTTTAACAGCTTCATTTATTTTTTGTATCATAATTTATTATAGTGGGCATCCAAGCCTCTCTCTTGAAGTTGCTTTAATAACCATGCGTCCTGTGGTTTAACGATCATAAAACCCATACTACTACTACTTGAAGAACTACTAGACGAAGAACTACTTGAAGAACTACTACTGCTTGAGCAACACACTGTAGCAATTTGAGTCAAAGTAGAAGTACAATCACCACCTGCATCTACTACCACTGAAAGAGGAGTTCCATCTGAGAAAGAGGAACAGAAATCAACTAATGGTGTAAAATAAATAGTAGAATCTGTATGAGATGTTATATCCCATGCAATATCAGGAGTGAACGTCAAGAACGGTTCGCCCATTCCAAATCCCATACCAGTAATTATAATGTTGGATGTACTGGAATTTACACACGTCGTACTTTCATTAACCGTAATAGAACAAGAAGAACTACTTGAAGAACTTGAGCTACTACTTGAAGAACTCGAAGAACTACTACTGCTACTTGAGCTACTACTGGATGATGAAGAGGAACTACTACTTGAAGAACTACTTGAAGAACTACTTGAAGAACTTGAGGAACTTGAGGAACTACATCCACCAGTAGCAACATGAAGACCAATAGTTGTAGCACCGAAGATTTCATTACTCACACCGAAATATACGAAACCATCAAAAGTTGCTGTATATTCATAGCAGGTGAGTTGGAAGATCATAGTAAAGATTGAGGTATCACAGTCAGGGCCAAAGACATCAACAACAGCACCACCATCATAAGAGAAGTGATAAGTCATACCATTTGATACAGCAATCTTAAACCATCTTACAGCACTAATTGGATATAGTTCATAAGTGTCAGATGGAACTGCAACCTCACAAGCATCTACACAGGTAAGCGCTCCACTGCACGAAGAACTACTACTGGAAGAACAAGGATCACCATTACATTGAATACCAGAGGTTGCTGTAACAAGACTTGTTCCATAATTATCATAATGTATTTTAACATACAACCAATCAGTAGTTATATCAACACCTGGAATGTCAATACAGCCATCACTTGATAATGTCCCTACTAATGTTAAACTATCACAAGTTCCAGTATAGCAATAAGAATGGACAGGGCCACCAGCCTCCGTGCTTTGTATTACTCTTTCACAAACACCAATAGTTGCAGGCCACTTAGCCCACACTTCTGCACCAGGACTTCCCGAACTCTCTTGTGCTTCTCCATCTGCTCTTTCAATAGCTGCATCACAAGGAGTTCCAGAACCAGAACTACTGCTCGAAGAAGAACTACTACTACTGCTACTACTACTTGAGGAACTACTACAAGGATTAGTTTCTGTTATACTAAATCCAATATAAAAAGGACAACAAGCGTCATTACCACCACCATAACCACTAAAAGTAAAAGGTTCATAAGTTATATCTCCAAAACCACCACTATCAATGACACCATCACAATACACAAGGTATTCTGGATTTGGACTTCCACCTTGATTTGTGCAATACATTAAGAATTGAACAGTGTGACCACTGCAAGTATATTCTTCACTTGCCCAACCAGGCAAATCATTAGGTGTTTCACTACCATCTTGCCAATTCAAAGGCACACATTTTGGCGCACATGGACAAGTATTAAAATCAACATCTGGAAAACCATAAATCTTATTGGTAAGATAAAGTTGGTCAGGTATAGTTCCGCCACAACAATGAGAAGGATCAGGTAGTGGTGTGTCACAAGTGCCTGGATAAACATAAACTTGGTCGGGCCAAAAAGGAGATGTCCCACTTACTTTTGGTAATGTTAATTGACTATCGCAGGCATAATCAGTTGCATCAAGTTCATAAATGATAGGGCCACCAAAGAAGGGTTCAATGCCTGCTTCAAGGTGCGCTGTTAAAACACCTTCCAGATAATAGAAATAAAAAGTGACAGGAAAGAAATAAGTCAAATCCCAACGACAAAAGAATGGTTGAAAAGCCAAATCTACTCTATTACAGAATTGTGGGAAAATAAGAGGTTCATCAGGCATATAGAGGCAGAAAGATACAGGAGGAATTTCACAAGGAAAACATCCAGATATACTACTGCTACTGCTCGAAGAAGAAGAAGAAGAACTACTTGAAGATGGGCATTCAGCAGTAATTTCAACATGGATAGGCGCTCCTGCTACATCAAAATCAAGAGTATCAGGGGTGCAAGTAAATGGGTCACAAGTTAATGTGACTTCTTGTGTATATACAGTCCCACCCAAGTCAATGTTATACCATTGAAAATTATATACACCTTCACCATTACAGATAAGACCTATACTATTAACACCAAGCATATTGAACGGATAATAGAAGCATCCACAAGTAGTATCAAATAGTTGTTCGCATGATCCTGCACAACGATATACTTGACTGTCTTCCATAGCAATGTTAGGAGGGCTGGAAAATAATGGTATTGATAATGTATAACCAAAAGCTGTCACCGTAGCACAACAATCAGGTAAGCAATCTAAACATCCAGAAGAATCACAACAAATCCCTGCATCAAATTCGTAATAAGAAACTCCATCAACAATGCCTCTCAATTTAACATAAGCATAAATTGGCAAACTTACAATTCGATTATTGAGTTCTACTAGGAATGGCCCTTCAACTAAATCACCTTGTCTTGGTGTGGGTGCGTCTTCAAGAACGCCTGTAACACCATTAAAGATTTGTTCTGTCCATTCATATACATTCAAAGTTATATCGTCAGGACTTGAATCTGTTGCTGTGAGTTTGGCAAGAAAAGGCACACTTATAGCGCTAAACCTATCATCAGTTCCAAGTGCTATTTGTTGTAAGTTCATTTATTCCTTTTAGATCGTGATGGTCTGAACATACGCAGGATTTGTCCAGAGAAGTTCCATTGGGCAAGATTTCCACAGAGGGAAGCTGTTAGGGCCACTTGTAGGACTTGTTGCTGCGTAGAGGAAAGTAGCATTCAATGTGTCACTTGCCGTGCCTAGAAAAGGTTGTAGATTATGTCCTTGCGCAACTGCATTGCTGTTGTTTATAGGGTTCAATGGATCAGCACCCCTTGTTCTTTGTGTGTTTAAGAATTGCATCTCAATGTTGCAATACTTCGTGAAGTCAGGAATGTTTGTTCCAGGTAATGTTGTTTGATTGTTTCCCAAAGGTGGAGTATAACTTTTAGCATTACAACCCAAGTAAAGAAGACTTCCTCTTGGAAATGTCCCCATACTATGAGTTGCAAGTTCATTCTGATTCACTCTTCCTCTAAACGACTTGAGATAACTATTTGTGGCAGTCCAATATGTATAAGGAACTTGCCACCATGTCATCTTCATCATAGAGTTATTTAGAAACTGCTTCATACTGGCTACGAAAGGTCTTGCGTCTTGTGGAAGTCCAATAGCATCAAAAACAAGATTGCCATATTGTAATGTCACTGTATCAGATGTTGGGACTTCTTCGAGATTGACAAAGCGTTCATACTCTTTCCAATACTTAAAGTTTTCTATTGTAGTTCCACCATTTTCAAAAGGAAACCAATCTCCATCAACTGCATCACCTATATATTGATCGCTCACAACTGGATAAGGTCTTGGTTGAAATTGAACAGTAAACTCATACTTGTTGTATAAACACCAGTTGTCAATTCTAGGTGAAAATGGTATGTAAGGATTTGTCTCTGGAATATATAAGCCACCTACACCCCTGAATGACATATCACTGGCAAACCACGGCATAAATGGATGTTGTCTTGGAAGAGTTCTTGTTAATTTTCCATCTGTGTTTGGAAAAGTTTGAACATCACCAATTAGTTCTTTAATAGCATCATACAATGTATCAACAGAAGTAACTTCTTCAAGTAGATAGAGTTCTTGCGCTCTTCCAGTCTCCATACTTGCTTGGACTGTAGTTGGTGCTTGATCTCCATTTGTTCTTTCTGCATAAAATAAAGTCATAATTATCCCTACACTGTTAGTGCCATATTAGTTAAAATCCAAATGGGTTGTTTCTTGGGTCTGTCCAATAATCCCACGCATCTAAAATAGCTTCTCTTGGACTACCGATAACATTTTGAATAGCAGGGCCAAGATTCTGTGAAATACCAGGCCACTTAGAATCAGCCCATCTTTGCACATCAGCCCACATATCTGCCAAAACTCGCTGCATCAACGGTGACAATTCTGTAGTAAACCAAACAGACATAGCCTCATAAGTATTATTCCAAAGTTCTGATAGCTGTCTCCAGAACTCTTCAATCATACCATTTAATCTATTAGCAAGTTGATCCACTGTTTCGCCTCTAATAGCTTCTAGCTCACCCATAATGTCAGTCAAAATATCTGTTGTACTAGCAGGCCCAGCAGCACCACCTGATGCACTTGCTTGAGCGGCAGCAATAGCTATTTCCCTAGAAATTCCTGCAAAATCTGTTATAGATGCACTACCCACAGCAGTAGCACCAGCACTATCTGGACGATTCAAATTACCAATCAATCTGTCAATGAAATCATTGAAGCCGAACATTCTTGCGAACATAGTAGCCAAAATAATAAATGACTTAACGGTTTCAAGAACTATATTTTTCAAAGTACCGAAAACTGAGGAAATGGTAGGAATAATGGACATGCCTATTGTAGCAAATAATTTCATCATCGGCAAAATGGATGCCTGAATCATATCTCCAAGACTTGCGAAAATTGGTTGAAGTTCCTGTGCGATAGGCAACATGATTCCACCCATCTTACGAACCATGTCTGTAAGGGTACTCAAAATGTCAATGAAACTCGTGCCAATGGTTGCAGTCAAATTTGCGACCTGAGTATTCCACATTTGAACTGTACTTGGACTAATAGCCTGTACAAAAGGAATCATTTGATTAACAAAATCACCCAAAGCTGAACTAGCTGCCAATACAGAACCAGTTAAGATTTTGAATGGAATCATAAGTTCTGGGACTTCGACCATAGCAACATCAGAAGCGCCACCACCAACAGAACCTCCACCTGCAAAATGTTCACTATTGAGACTATCTAATAAACTTTTATTCTTTTGCGCTGCTGATTTCTTAACAATAAACTCACCCTTCTCAGCAACGATGTTTACGCCATCTCCTCCAGTCGGCCCTTCACCATCAATTTCACCGCCAGTCGCTAATCTTTCTTGGTCATCCAGAAACTCATCAAAATCAAAATCTGTATTGCCCCATGCTTCTTCGGCATCTTCACGGGACATAATACCACCTTTACCAGCAGGTGATTTTGTACCTTTAGGCCAGCGAGGAAGTGGCTGGTCTTTACTTTCTTTGAAGCCTTCACTTTTACCTGTATTCTCAGCAATTTTATCAAGAACAGGCATCATGGCTTGGTGTAACTGTTCAATTTTCTGAACAACACTAAATTCGGCATCTATCACATTGCCAAATTTGTCAGTCATCAAAGACCAATCATTACCAGTTAAACTATGACCCAACTCAATCATCGCCTTACCAAGTTCATTGATAGCAAGATTGGCTTCACGCACATTAGTACGAACATCAATAAGTTCTATTTCAGCGCCATGAATAGAAGCAAGCATTGGGCCATAAAATGTCTCAATGTTTTGAATGGAAATGACAAGTTCTTCGAGTTGGTCTGATAATGCTAGTTGTGACTTACCTTCACCAAGTTCATGTACTTCTTCTGGCTCAAGGAAGTTACCCCACCAAGTAATGAATGAGGATATATAACCTTTTTCTTCTGGCTGGGCAAGTCCTCCAATAAATGCACCACCAAGAGTTGCATTGATTTCGTTTAAGATTGTACCAAGATGAACGACTTGATTGGTAAGTTCAGGAATACCAGAAGTGTCCCAATTACCTACTAAAATTGGGTCATTCATTCTAACAAGTTGTCCGACTTCTTTATCGCCCGACAACATACCACCAATGAAACCTACAGCCGCACCTACAGCCGCACCAATTAGAGGCGCACCAACTAAAGCACCAGCACCAGCACCAATAATACCACCTGCTCCTGCGGAACTGGTAGGACTAATGTTCTTAGTTGATTTTACGAAATCTGTAAGACTTGTATTAAGGAATCCCATCAACTTAGCAACTTTGCCATAGTCGTCAGACATCCCTTGCATTCTCTTATCTAAGCCCTTAATGGCATCCGTAAGATTATTTGTTGCTTGTTCAGAAGCAGGAGTATTGCTTGGGCCACCACCACCGCCTCCACCAGAAGGAGAACCGCCAGTTCCACCAGAAGAGCCGTTACCACCAGGAGGACTAATCTTTTTGAGGATGTCCTTTAGGGTTTCTGAAATCTCGTACAAACTCTCATTGGCGTTACCCAAAAGGTCTGTATTGGCTTCATAGAATAAGCCTAAAATCTCAGCATATTTATTAGTGGTAAGATTGCCTTCTTCTGCTAACTTGATTTGTATAGCATCATCTATAGCGTCTCTGGTTTCCCACTGATTTGATTGTCTTGGCATATTGTATTTATGGAAAAACAGCCAAAACAAAAAATACAATTAAATTGTGCTGAGATAAAACAAAAAAGCCACTAAACCTTTTACAGTTGTGGCTTTTTGCAATTCGTCCATGATATGAGTTGAATGTAAGTTCTTAATTATATAGTATCAAATAAAAAAACCTCAATCGTAAAATTGAGGTCTTTTTTGGCACTAAAGGTTTATTTAGCTATAAAGGTTTGTAATAAGGACGCCCGAAGTTGGAGCAACCAATCCATTTGCAGTCGTATCAATGTTTTCTGTAACATAAACTTCTGTCAAACGATCCTTTGGTTCCTCGAAGACTTCAATCGTGCAATCTTCATAGAGGAAGGCACAATAGGTACTGAAACTACTTGAGTTCGTTCCAACAGCACGCTTTTTGCTCATCATTAGAGCATAATTATCTGGGAAGATGTAACTGAATACAGGGTCATCACCAGCAGCAGCACTATTGTATACGGCATCTTCTACAACAATCGTGATGCCTTTAGCTTCGGATGGCAAACCATAGGTATTAAACTGACCGTCTGCTTTCCACACATCTACAGTTGCACCAGCAGTAGATTTCACGAAGTCAAGCCATTCCTGACTTTGAGCCATAAGACTTGCTGTAGTTGGATTGACAACCAAAATCAAATCCTTACCTTTAACGGTAGAATAGGTTTGCTTACCAATCAGAATTTGTGCTGCATATAAAGTTTTACCGATATATGGATTCGTTGTAGTAGCCGAACCCCACAAACCACCACCCAAAGAGGTTGCGGTTGCTACAGATGCGGCTGGCCAGTTACCCGAAGTCGTGAGCGTTTGTACGATACGATAAGTACGGCTGGTCATTAGGTTTTGCGCTTGCATTCTTGAGGCTTGGGCAACTAAGTCCCAACTTCCCTGTTGAATGCACAAGTCATCAATCACTCCAGGCACTTGATAACGCACACAGGAGTAACTTGGAAACTTGAATGGTGCATTACCTTGAATAATCTTCTGTCTTGGACTACCTGGGGCCCAGACATTATCTGTGGTC
>JBGPGB010000055.1:0-8089 GCA_041483595.1 Nitrosotalea sp. | reverse complement strand
CAATATGACGCACAAATTAGGAATAATAAAGCTAAGAGAATACATTCAAGGCGAAACAAAATCCTGCAAAATTAATGATAATGATGATAATTTAATGATAAGACAGGCATGAACCGATGATAATCCATATCACCCTTTTGTATTGGTTAATGATTTACTAGAATATTGTCAAACCAAAAAGTTACTTTAGAGTTTTTGAACCAACACCTTGGGAAAGTGGTAGACATGCTAGATGAAAAGTGATTATGATACAAAATCCAAGAACAACATACAAACATGTTATATCTGCTGATATGGTAGGATTTTCCAAAATATTCCCATTCACAGAAGAACAAGTGAAAAAAATTGAAATACTAAATCAGAAAATAACTGAATGCGAGACTTTCAGGAATGCCCCGAAAGAAAAAATGAGCTTTAAACCTGAGGGGGATGGTTTCATAATGAGTATTTCTGAGGATCCAATATTTCCTATAGAGTTTGCAATAGAATTACAAAAAAAATTACGTACATTCAATCAATATAAGGATGAAGAACATCAGATCAAGATTCGTATTGGTGTTCATAGTGGTATTACTCAAAAAGTCAAAGCTATAGTGGATGATGAGTATGGTGACGCATTTGTTGGTGTAACAAGAGTTATGAGTTTTGGTGATACGGATCATATATTATTAAGTTCTAAAACTGCTCTGGAACTTATTCAGTTATCGGAAAAATACAAAGAACTTCTTCATCCAATAGGAGATTATTACGACAAACATGGTTTTAGCTATTCATTGTATTCTGCATATGGAATCGATTTTGGAAATCCCAATCTACCCGCTAAAAAAACAGAGGAAAAAGTTGAGGCAAATAAGTCAAAATATGAAAGTGAGATGAAAATTGAGGGAAAATCTAAAGTCCATACCATTTCGATTGCAGTTCATTCTGACAAAGTTGTATATCCCCTAAACAGCAAGGTATACGTTAGGACCATATTAAATGACATAATTCATGATGAGCCCATTCTAATTGAAGTCTATAACTCATCTAATAATTTACTTGTAACTAAGAAGATAGACCCAGTGACTTTTAGTAACAAGGCATTGAAAGCACATGGGATATACCAAACAGATTTTCTTATGAAAGGAACAGATTGGAAAGTAAGTGAAGCATATACTGTCACTGCAAAACATGGTCAAGCTGAATCACGTGATTCATTTGTTATAGATAGGAGAGCTCCAGTAATCCAATCTGACAGATCCGTCTATCTTTTGGGTAGTAGTCTTATCTTAACAGTAGTTGATCCTGATGCGAATAAAGATAGTCAGAAGGTTGAAACCGCCGGTGATAGACCAGATAGTCTGGTAACAATATCTAGTAGTTTAGGGAAAATTACGAAATACAAACTTAGAGAAACAGACACCAATACTGGAATATTTCAAGGATTACTCAGAATAGTTCCCCCGAAGCATTACAAAAAAGGTAAATACATTTCTGCTAGTGCCGGTGGAAAAGGTCCGTTTGATGGATGCATCCCAGTTCATAGGGGAGAACAAATCACATTTACATATTCTACTGAATATGCTAATGCCTTACTAACTGCATATGCGTCAAATTTTGGTGCTACCATAGAACTAGATCAAAAAATATATCGAAATACAGACAAAGTTTACATCACTGTAATAGCTCCTGATTACAATCTCTCACCTAATAAGATCGATTCAATTGGAGATAAAATTGATTGTAAAATTACGATCACCACTAACCTAGGAAGTCTCTCAAATTACAAATTGGCAGAAACTGGAATAGATACTGGAATATTCACTGGAGTAGTCTCATTGAAACCTAAAAATCAAAAATTACGTAAAGGTAGTAGTATAAGAACAACAAAAGGACATGGACCAGCGGATGGTGTAATTTTGGCAGATGAAAGTGATGAAATAAGAATAATTCTTGAGACTGATTCCTATACCTTTAACGCTGCATCTAGGATTCTTTCTCTCAGCACATCCTCTGACATTAAGTATGAATCCAGTCCTCTAAAACGAGTATCGATAAAAGATCTTAAAATTATCAATCAAAAAGGTGAAAATGTAAGCGAGTTGAAGGTAAATGAACAAATCAAAATTAATGCAACTTTGACAAATAACCAAGATAAAGAACAAACTTTCGCATTTCTTGTGCAGATACAGGATCAAAACGGAGTTACTGTGGGAGACATTTTATCAAATATAGGAGTCTTGTCATCATTACAATCCTTCAGACCGATTCTATACTGGAACTCTCCGGTTTCAGGCATTTTTCATATTCAAATATTTCTATGGGAAAGCATGGATAAACCATCGTCGTTATCCCCGCCTTCCACAATACAGATTCGTGTGGTCTGAGAAATATCACCTAAAGTATTTACCTAATCCACTAATATGACTTACAAATGAGTTCAGGTATTCCACAAAAATTCTATACTTTAAGATTAGCAGAATACCTGGCGACATTTCCAGACCAAGCCAGAATGGGAGATGGCATATTTGCATCACATGGAAATACATCCATAAAACTATTCCAGATTTCTGTTAAAGATAAAACTGATGAAAATAATACAATCAATCTCTATAGAATTGAGCTTTATCTAAGATCAGAAATAATAGCTCCCGACTCTTACAAACATGAATCCATTGAAATTGCTGATAGATCTGGTCTCTATAATATAGAAATTGAATTTAATCCAACTAATGTGGAAGGTGAAAAATTCACCATACGTGGAGATGAAATCATTTCAAAAGCGGATTCTAGTATTCGATTACCAGTAAGAAAGGGTATGCGTGATAGAGATTTCGAAGGTTGGATCAAGAGTGTATGTTCCTTAATGGATGAGAAAGTCTGTTTTATACCAGATACGAATTTTATTAGAAGGCAGTATTATTCTCATTATTTTAAGGATTTATTCGAGAGTCATAAAGACCAGTTTTTGTTTATACTATCAAGATTAGTCATCTTGGAAATTGAAAACAAATACAACAAAAGTTCTAAAATCCTGAAAGGTTTGGAGAAAAATCCGAGTCCACTTGAAAATAAACAGAAACAAGAACAATTCAAAGCTCAATCTGAAATCAATTTAGGTTTTCATACAATCAAAGAAATAATCTTAATGAAACATGATGGTATTAACGTCCTCCCAGCTATAGACACGGCATCAGTAAAAGCATTCCTAGATGGGGCTGGTGCAGATCTAGGGGATCCTTGGATAAGGAATGAGATACTAAAATTTGTATCTTCAAAACAAGTAATTGCAAATCAAGAACTAATCCTATCTAAGAAACCCAAGCCCAAAATAGAATATGTATTTCTCACATGTGATAAAATGAATGCACTAGCTGCTACTGCAGAAAATTTAGACACATTTTACATTTCTAGACCAGAAAATATAACGGATTTGTTGATAGAGGGTCGTAGGAGCGGAGATCTAGATTATAGAAAATTATCTTCACTACTTGTCAATACTGCCATTCATTATGGTGAATGTCAGATTGAAGTGATTCCAGAGAGAGGGACACCAGTCAAATTTAGGATTCGGGGAAACTGGGTAGGTAAAACTACTAATGATTGGAAAAATGAAAGTGTGTTAATAGAGCCTACTTAGCATGATATTCCAAATAAATTGAAAGTAACAACTATCGAGTACAAAACCCAAGTATAATAGCCAACAATCTTGTGTAAAAAGCTTGTTTAAAATTAATAGCTAAGCTTTGCTTACTTTTGGTTTCACTTTAGATTTGTAATGTTATATTGAAGGATCATGCAGAATAGGTGTCCAGAGGGGCATGCCAACGACATGTGAATCTCCCGATCGGGGTTTCGTTGCCCTCTGGACTTTCTAATATTCTAATGAATTAGCGGGAATTTAAGTAGTTAATTGGCTTTAGAGGATTGATTTGTTCAAAAATACCCTAACCCTTGAATTTAATGAACAAAGGGAGCCTAAAATACAGTCAATATTTGCGAACTTTAATTATAAATAGCGGGTAACTTTCTCGAAAGTTGGAGAAATTATTTGGAATATTTAGTTATGTTACCCGGACCAACAAATGTTCCGGAAAGAGTAACACGTTCGATGTTTACTCACATGATAAATCACAGAAGTAAAGATTTCGTAAAGTTATACGTAGATACTATTGAAAAGAGTCAAAAAGTTTTCGATACAACAAGTGATGTAGTAGCACTTAGTGCATCTGGCACAGGAGCAGTAGAAGCCTCTGTTGTAAACATGATAAGGAAAGGTGACAAGGTAATAATCCCAGTAAACGGTGAATTTAGCAACAGACTTTCAACAATGCTTGAGTGGGCCGGTGCAAATGTTATTCGTCTTACAACACCATTTGGACAAAATGCAAGCTTTGATCAAGTAAAAGAGGCATTTGACAACAACAAAGATGTAAAGGCATTCTATGTTGTTTGGAATGAAACCTCGACTGGTACAATGGTAAATTATCTTGATAAAGTTTCAAGTCTTACTTCTAGAAATGATTCATTCTTTGTAGTAGATGGAGTGTCAATTCTTGGAGGCGAAGAATTTCACATGGACAAGTGGGGAGTAGATGTATGTGTAACTGGATCACAAAAAGCATTTGCAGCTCCACCCGGAATCTCACCAATTGCTGTGAGTCAAAAAGCAAAGAAGCACATGATTGCAAATCCTCCTCCAACATTCTACTTTAACATGGCAAGATACTTCAAATATTATGATGATAGCAAAGAGACACCATTTACTCCTGCCATTCCATTGCTTTATGCATACAGAGAAGCACTTGATATTATTCTCGAAGAAGGAATAGAGAACAGAATCAGAAGACACAGAATATGTTCAGATGCCCTTTACAGTGGACTAAGTACAATGGGATTATCACCATTTGCTAAACAGGATGCCCGCTCTACAGTTGTAATTGCACTAAATTATCTTGAAGGACTTGATGACAAGACATTCAGAGGAACACTCTCTGAAAAATTCAGAGTTCTTGTTGCTGGTGGATTTGGTGAATTAAAAGGTAAAGTATTCCGAGTTGGATGCATGGGAGAGGTTCATAGATACCATGTCATGAGAACAATCTCAGCAATTGCATCTACACTTGATATGATGGGATACAAGACAAATCCAGAAGCACTCAAAGTTGCTGAAGATAAACTCAAATCATTATAATTTCATGTTAACTTAATATAAGGAACTTGAAGAATCGATTACGTTGGCTTTCCAAAAAGGTACTTTAGTTCTTGTAGATTATACCGCCAAAGTTAAAGATTCAAACGAGATTTTTGAAACTACACGAGAAGCCGATGCTAAATCAAATTCAACTTATGATGTAAACATCAAGTATCAACCAAGACTCATTTCAGTAGGAGAGTCATGGGTGCTAAAAGGTCTTGATGATGCACTTGCTAATACCAAGGTAGGAGACAAACTTTCAATTGAAGTTCCTCCAGAGAAAGGATTTGGAACAAGAGATCCAGGTAAAGTTCGTATGATTCCGCTACGAAAACTTGGTGAAGATGCAGAAAAGGTTACAGTTGGTGATACTATAAATCTTGATGATAGAACAGGAATTATAAGATTTATTGGATCAGGAAGAGTCCAAGTTGATTTCAATCATAGATTTGCAGGAAAAACAATTGTTTATGATCTTAATGTTATAAAATCCTTGGATACAGACCAAGATAAGGTCTTGGGATTACTCAAAAGGAGATTCCCAATTGAAGAGTCAAAGATCAAATTTGAGATCAAAGGAATAGAACTTGATGTTAATATCCCTGAGGAGGCAATGATGATGGAAGGCCTCCAGATCGTCAAACGCGCAATTGCAAATGAAATTTTCAAATTTGTACAAAAACTAGAGCAAGTCAACTTTATTGATACATACAACAAACCAAAACAAGAAAAACCACAGGAAAAGTCAACAGAACAAAATCCAGTTGAAGCAAAGCCAGCTCAACCAAAGACAGCCTAGAACTATAGCACACCAGTACTTTTTGCAATATCTATAGCTTTTTCTTCATTCATCTTTATCTTACTTAGAATTGTATATCTTTCAGGTCTTAATGATTGAGCAATTGTCAATGCTTTTGCAAGAATCTTGGGTTCTAGCCCAATCTCTTTTGCCTTAGTTGGTGCCCCAACATTCTTTAGCATCTGAATTATTTTTTTCCAATCTTGGCCTTGAATCTTTGCAATCAATATAGCACCAATACCACATTTTTCACCGTGTAGACCAACACCTGGTTTTAGATGATCAACTGCATGAGAAAACAAATGTTCTGCACCAGAACAAGGTCTACTACTTCCTGCAATACAAGCAGCCACGCCAGAACTAATCAAAGCTTCAACAATCATTCTAACATCTGGATTCTTCTTGAAATTTTTTGAATTATCAATAACTATCTTTGCACTCATGGATGCTAAATTTGCTGCATAAGTTCCGAAATACTCACCTACGTCATCTCTTGCAAGTTCCCAATCTCGTACTGCAGTAACTTTGGCCATAAGATCTCCGCAACCGCTAGCTAAAAGTCTTCTTGGAGCTTTTTTTAGAATTGAAATATCTACAAATACTCCAAGGGGTGCTGTTGCAATAATGGAATAGGGTTTGTCCCCACGTAAGGAAACAAAAGGACTTGCAATACCGTCATGTGAAGCAGAGGTTGGAATGCTTACAAATGGTTTCTTTAGTGTAAATGCGATCATTTTTGCAATATCAACAGACCTGCCACCCCCAATTCCGATAATCAAGTCACTTTTGTCTTTCTTTATGTCAAAGAGTGTTTTTTTTGCAGCCTCTACATCATTACTCGTACTACGATGCCAAACATACTTGATTTTTGAATCTAAAAGTGAGGTGGAAATCTTTTTGTCTGTTATTTTTCTTACTCGGTCGCCTGAAACTAGGGAAACCTTCTTTGGATCTGATAGGCCTACGAGAAAATTTCCTACGTCTGAAATATTGTTCTCACCTATGAGTATCTTTCTTGGTAGCTCCATTATATGAGAAGCCATGGTTTTCACTTGAAACTTGGTTATTTATCAATATCCTAGATAATCCAAAGTTATTTAAGCGGGTGAATTCCAAACTGACAGTATCTCAAGTTAGGAGTAAGTTATTTGTCAGACTATATCGAACAACACACATACCACGGAACAACTACAGTTGGAATACACTGTACCGACGGTGTAGTTTTATGCGCAGATATGAGAGCAAGCGCAGGATATTTTATAGCAAATAACAATACCATGAAGATCCAAAAGATCGATAATCATGCAGGAATGACAATTGCAGGTGGTGTTGCAGATGCACAAAATGTTACAGACATGCTGCGATATCATTCAAACATACACAGAATAGAAAAACAAGAAGTTCTACCAATCAAATCAATTGCAAGACTTGCATCACTGATCTTCTTCCAAAATAGATACTATCCATTTATTGCTGATATCCTCGTTGGAGGATACGACAAACAGGGTCCAGCACTTTACAACATCGATATGTTCGGATCACTTGATAAAAAAACATTCGTAACAACTGGAAGTGGTTCTCCAGTAGCATACGGTCTCTTGGAAAATGAGTACCGTGATGGCCTAACAGTAGAGGAGGGAAAAATAATTGCCCTAAGAGCGGTAAAAGCTGCAATCACAAGAAACATTGGAACCGGTGACGGAATTAATGTCGCAATAATCGACAAGCAAGGATACCGACTCTTAACAAAAGACCAGAAGAAGGCCATAATTACGCTTTAGTGATTTAATGCAAAGAAAACAAACACAACGTGAACTATCTCCAGCCCAAAACATAATGGCAACAATACTGCAAAGTATACCAAAAGAAGCTGATGTAACCAAGATAGATTATGAAGGACCACGAATTGCAATCTATACTAAAAATCCAAAATATCTGATGGAGCATAACGAAGTAATCTCTAACATGGTAAATGTTATCAAAAAAAGAATTGTAGTTAGAACAGAGGAATCAATCAGAAAAAATGAGGAAGAATCAAGACAGATTCTGATTCAAATGCTTCCAAAAGAGGCAGAACTTGGAGGAACTTTCTTTGATACTGCAACAGGTGAGAT
>JBGPGB010000054.1:0-8123 GCA_041483595.1 Nitrosotalea sp. | reverse complement strand
TTCTTTTGTGATTATCACTTTAGTATCTCCACAACCTGAACCATATCCTTCAATTATTACAGAGAAAACTATAGGCTCATTTAATGTGTAATTTTCTTTTACTCCCATTATTGCTATGCCGGTATAGAGGTGTTCCGGGTTATCGTTTAGTTTTTCAATAAAAATTCCAAGTGATGTCAATAATATAACAACTATTCCTACAATTGTAATTATTGAAAGGTGTAGAGTTTTCATTTTCTCTTCTTAGTAAATAACAGCATGCCAACAGCGATTCCAACAGCTATTGGCATTCCTACCTCTGCCAAAACAACAGCATTGCTCATATCATTATTTGATGCATCATCCACATGTGTGGGTGTAGGTGAGACACTTGGTCCCAGCATTACACCTCCATGTACTGGAGGATTGTAAATTTTTATCATCACATCTTGTACAAAACTAGAATCTCCCATGTCCTCTTTGATTGCCACAGGATACGTTCCAAGTGGCGCATTATCACTTGAAAAGTTGAGTGTAAAATAATACGGAACTGTTGGTGCCAAATCAAAGGACGACTCTGGAATTGACACAGATAACCACGATGGCATTGGAATTATCTTTGTTCCATTATCCATCCCAAGAACAGATAGTTTTACTTGCAATGGAGCTCCAGTATAGTCTTCAGGGTCATACACTACACCAGAAATTCCAAATCCTTCCCTCCCATCTCCTCCAAGGTTTTCTGTAAATGCTATTGGTGTAGGAGAATGTATTACAGTAAGGTTTTGTATTGTTGCAATCGGTATGTAGCTTACGGCTTTTGTTCCATCTGATGACTGGGCAACTATTGCAACAACTGGCGTGAACAATGCATTTGGAGCCCCCGGCTTGACAATTCCTGCAGTTATCATCTTCAGACTAGTACCGCTTGGCATTGCAGTTACATCACCAGGAACAAATCTCACATATTTCCCACCAGGCAAATCAGGTACAGACATTGTAACCTTTTGGCCCTGACCGTATACAGTAACTGGATATTCTTCATAGGCTGGGAAACCTGCGCATAATTTGCCACCATGTAAATCTGAACAGATAGTATCTTGATGAATATCAGGAAGACCTACCTTAGACCAGACATTATCTTTACCTGAGATTGTAAGGTGCAATGTTCCTATTTCTGATTGGTTCAATTCAATATATTTTCCAGCAGAATCCATCATGGAACCATCAGCCTCCACCCCAATGTCATATGATCCTGCTTTTGCCCCAGAATCCACGTAGATGTTAATTGTAGCATTTGCAAGACTGCCGTTAACAGGTTGGTTCATAAAAAACCCGGAATCACGAGGATCTGTCCAAGATTGCACACGTGGTGGAAGGTTTATCATTGAAAATTGTACAGAAGATATGCTGTATCCATTCTCAACTTTTATTTTGACTGGAACATGTGCCGATTGGCCCGTATTTACTATTACAGATATATCATTTCCAGAATTTGGAATCATTTCAATCATTGATTGAGAATTAAGATTTGTTTTAGAATTTACACTAGATTCAACATTTGGAACATAGTCCATTTGAATGGCAGAGCCAGACATGGTGGTACACCGGAGTGTATAATTTTTAAACAGCGGAAGCCCTGGGCTGTTGGGCGGAGATATAGACTTGGCAAGTTCTGTCATATTCACACATTGTGAATTAGAGTTTTGAGCTTGCACACTAGACATACCAAATGAGAATATCAGTGTTACAAGAAGACCAATCATAATTATTGAAAGGTATAGAGTTTTCAATTTCTAACTTTACGGTATTATCATGGTTTAAAAAAGTGGTGCATGATTTCATCAGATAACCTTTAGCAATCTATTGTGATTAGACTTCTAGGTTTAGTTCCTGTAGGAACCAGTTACCATCTTGTAATAATTTCAGACCCGAGTTACATCAACATCGAGGGGATTCTGGTACACCAACATGGGCTTATTTTGGGCCCACTTTTAGAGAATAATGAAATATTGATCAGATTTTTTCAAATAATTTCACGTGATTGGATTTTCCATAAAAACAATTTTTTAATTTTTATTTGTAGAGGTCTTTTCTATACTAGAAAATTTGGAAATTTAAAAATTAATCCAGCACTGGTTGTTGTTGTACAATGCAGTGAATCGCACCCATCCCGTATATCAAATCACGGCAATCCAATCCTATTACTTTTCTATCAGGAAACTCCTTTTGAATAATTTTCTGTGCGATATGATCATTTTTGTGTCCATATGTTGGAACTAGGACGATATTGTTTGCAATATAGAAGTTAAGATAGCTTGCAGGAAGCCTTGTTTTCTTGCCTCTTACGTTAGTTGTAACTGCAGGAGGCATTGGCACTTTAATTACTTGAAGTTTATTACCTTCTTGATCATTTGATTGTAAAAGAATATCATAGTTTTGCATCAATATATCATGATTCTCGTCTCTTTCATCTTCTTCATATGCACACAAGACAGTTCTAGGATTTACAAAACGAGCCAAGTTGTCAATGTGGCCATCAGTATCGTCTCCTTCTACTCCTCCCTTGAGCCAAATTACATGTCTTGCACCAAAATAGTCTATCAAATATTTTTCAATATCTTCTCTTGTTAGATTTGGATTCCTGTTGGGATTTAGTAAACATTGTTCTGTAGTAAGTAAAGTTCCCATACCATTTGTGTCAACTGCACCTCCTTCCATTACTATTCCAGGTCTAAAGTTATTTTGCTGTAATGTTTTACTTATAATATATGGAATCTGGGTATCTCGTGCAAGATCTTTGTACTTGCCGCCCCATGCATTAAAAATCCAATGGACAAAAGCAATCTGTTTTTTTTCCTTGTTTAGGACAAAAATTGGGCCATAGTCTCTAAACCAGACATCCGCGTAATCCCATACGTAGAAATTAATTTTTTGAAGATCAATTTTATTTTTCTCAAATAATTTCCTCACTTTGTCCTTCATGATAAAATCCTTGACAAAAAGATTGACATGCTCATTTTTTGACAAGGTAGATATCATCTGGAGATATGCCTTTTCCACCTTGTTTATCTCTGGAAAGGTCACTGTATCATGTGGCCAGGCAAGCCATGTAGAATCGTGTCTCTCCCATTCTGCCGGCATGGAAAATCCCATGCTCTTTGGTGTGTCGGACAAAACTCGTGAGCTTACTAATCCATAAGTTCCAGGTAGTCTGTTTCTCATAAATCCCCATCCTTCTTGTATTTTTTTATTTTGAGACAGGTCAAGCTCAGCGACAAGTACTTCCTCTTCTGTCTCGCTTGCCCTCTTGATCAGTCTTCCAAAGGCATCACAAACAAATGAAGCACCCCAGAAATTTATCTTACCTTCTGTACCTACCCGGTTAATTGACGCAACATGAATTCCATTTGCAATAGCATGAGATCTTTGAATGGTTTCCCAGGAATAATGCCAGTCGTCTTGTGTTAATGTATCTCCTTCCAAATATCCAATGGCCGAAGGATAAAAGATTAGATCGGCTCCCTGCAGCGCTAGAGTTCGTGCTGCTTCTGGAAACCACTGGTCATAACAGATAAGAACACCAAAGGTGATGTGTTGTGTTCGAAATACCTGGTATCCAGTATCTCCCTCATCAAAGTAACTTTTCTCATAAAAGAAAGGGTCGTGTGGAATGTGCATCTTGCGATAATTGCCCAGCGTGGTCCCGTCTGAATCAATTACAACTGCAGTATTGTAGTGTTTTCCTGATGAATCTACTTCAAATATGGGTGCAATAATCACAACTTTCAATTCTTTTGCAAGTTTTGAAAAAGTCGAAACAGTATCGCCAGAGATTGACTCTGCAAGTGAAGTAAAATCTTTTTTTTCATCGACTGGGAAATATGTAGTCCTGTATAGTTCTTGTAAACATATTATCTTTGCCCCTTTGCTTGCAGCCTCTTTTATCTTTGAAATTGTATTTTCCATGTTTTTGGAGATATCATCTGAAACACGAGTCTGAACTAGACCTATAGTTATAGAATTTTTTTCAGTCACTGGTGGCTACTCTTATCGGGGTTTCTTAAATTTTCTGATTCTTTTCTAATCTAAACATTTACAAAAAATGAATTTGTTCTTTTCAAAAATTATCTTTTTTTCTAAAATTGCATATCTGCGAATCCTATTAGACCCAGATACTATTTTGGTTCAATTCTGGACCCCTTTTGTTGTCGTGTATTATCTATTTGACAACTTCGCCAAAAATTTTAGCAATCATCATCTGACCATTACTACAGGAGACACATTTCTCAGTTGTCTTAAAAATATAGTCTCCTTCTTTGAATTTTCGCTTTAATATATTATTGCAGCTAGTGCAACGTTCCATAGAATACGGGTCAACTACTTCTGCCTTTTTCCTAAATATCATTGCGCAACTCCCAAGGTATTTCCAACCCCAATAACTAGAGCGCTCTGACCAATCTTTGTATTAGTTTTGATAATATCATAAATTTGAGATGAGACTATATCTGCAGAGTCTGAAATCTCTTTTCTCATTAGTGTTATTGCTTCCTTGATTGACTGTTTTATTACAATCGCATAGACTTGGATATTGTGTTTTGTTGCAACCTCTTCTATTTGGAATCTCTCCGTACCTATTCCACCAATTGCCGCTCCGAATCCTTGGGCTATAGACCCAGTGTCTTCTCCTTCAAGTTTTAGTGCAGCATCAACCATCACAATTATGTCCAGTTTCTTGTCAGAGAGAATTTTCTCTAGTGCATCAGCTGGTCTTCCAACTGTAGCAGCTGGTCCTTCAGCTTTCAAGAGATAGAGTTTTCTTCCCTCAAACTCTTTTTCACTCCAAACAGTTTCAAGCTCAATTGGTTTTTTTTCAGTATCAAGCATCATCTTTCCAACAATCATAGGACCTATTCCATCCCCTATTGGTTGTCCTTGTTTGAATGCAGATACTGCAATCTTGAGAGCTTCTGCCTCTTCCATAATAAACGGCATCATCATTTGTAGTGGTAAAATTAATGGAAAATTATTCTGTTTCTTGGCAGTAAGGAAAAAGTGTCGTACCGTCTTGTATAACAAATTCAACATAGTCACAGCTTCCAAAATGTTAGTTATCTTACTTGTCTCTATATGGCTGATATTAGCAGATAGACCTTTTACTTGTTCTCTAGTAGAATCTTCCCGTGTTCTCATCATGTGTCTTATCTTTGGGACTATACCATTAGGATCCATATCAGATGGCATTATAGTAAAGTATTCAAAATACCTATCAAGTCTTGCAGTAGGATCTTCAGATGGTTTAATGGTATTTTTCACATAATCGATTAATTCTTTTCTCGTATCGTCACGAAAAGCTTTTAATTTTTCTAATCCCTTGTTAATTTCAGAAGAAGTAATTTGGAGCTGGATCCTTTGTCCATACAACATGAAAATAAAGATTGGAATAATCCAGACAAGCCACATTATCGGGTTAGAATTATCAGTAGAGCTAAAAGCCTTATCCCAATCTATACCTAAAAAATTCAACAAGTAAAGCCCCCTTTTTTACTAAATTAAATCTTTCAGACTAGAGTTCACTAATTTATTTTAAACTCTATTTCTTGCATTTCTGAGATTAGAAAATAAACTGGATAATAGTTATTTATTACTCTTCTGAGATATTCCTTCAATGGACAAACGTGTCTTTGCACTTGGGATAACAATGCTTGCAATAGGGTTTGCTGCTTACGGATATCTTAGTGAGACTGAACCTGCTGGAACGGCAGGCATGACAGATGAGCAAAAAAACGTTTTCAATCAAGATTTAGTGATGAACATAGGTCTTAGAAATATTGCAGGGCTAGTGGGTGGACTAGGGTTTTTTATTACACTAATCAGTATTGGAATAAAAGGACGAAAGAAAGGTGGGGTGGGAAAAACAGTTACCCAAAGGCCCACAAATATCTAGAACGTTTTTAGAATATTAAAAAACGTGTCTCTTTGAGCTGGCTCTCGTCCAATTTCTTTTATCATGTTTGCCAGTTCCATTATGGATGAGTGTGTCCCCTTGCCGGCAGCTCGATAAATTTCCTCAGAAAAGGCAGTTCCCACAAGGTCATTTCCACCATAGGTAAGGGCAACTTGTGCAAGTTTCTTACCTAGTGCAACCCAGTATACCGAGATATTATCAAATTCATTTGCTAACATCAATCTCGAGATTGCAGTTATCCTAAGATCATATGTTGAAGGACTTTCTGAAGTTACCAGCCCCTTCTTTTCAAGTTCAGTGTTATCCAGACTAAACTTTAGCGGTATGAGTGTAAGAAATCCTTTTGTCCTCTTTTGAACCTCTCTTAATTTTATTAGATGATCAATAATGTGCTCAGGTTTTTCTACATGTCCAAAGAGCATTGTCGCATTACTTTTTATTCCAAGATTATGAGCCTGCTCTATAGTGTCAAGCCATTCTTGTCCAGAGCACTTGCCACGAACTATTTGGTTACGAATGTCAGGATGAAATAGTTCTGCACCTCCACCCGGCATAGAATCAAGACCAGCTGTTTTTAATCTAATCAAGACTTCTTTTACAGAATTTTTTGTTAGTTTAGATATAAAGAAAATCTCTGCTGCAGTAAGTGCTTTTATGTGCATTTCAGGATGGCTGTGTTTTATCGTCTTGAACATTTCCTCATAGTATTCTATTGGAAGTTCGGGATGAAAACCACCCACTATATGGACTTCGGTTGCACCCAATTCTTTGGCTATTGCAATTCGGCCTTCGATGTCTTTGGCTGATAAAGTATATGCATCACTCTCATTTCCTTTCCTGTAAAATGCACACATCTGACAGCTTGCGGCACAAACATTTGTGTAATTCAAATAGTAAGAAGCTGCAAAGGTTACTTGATCCCCTACTCTTTGTTGTCTAACCAAGTCAGCTGCGGCACCTAACATGTAGAGATTATCATATGACATTAATTCCATCCCGTCATCGTACGAAAGCTCCTCGCCAGCGATGGCTTTTTCAAGTTCTTTAGACTCTTTGATTAGTTTTTCCAGCATTACATCCCTTGAATTTGTTATCAATATAAAATTAACAAAGGTGCAATATTCGTTAGATTATTGTATATGGACAATGTTATTTCAGCATGAAACTTCACCATATTGGCGTTGTAGTAAATAACATACAGGAATCCCTCGGGGAGTTGAAAAACTATCTCAATTTTGAGACAACCAGTGCAATCATGCCAGTGGGTAGCCAAAAAGTCAATATTTGCCTCTTAAAAATAGGCGAACCGTTCTTGGAGTTGATAGAGCCTACATCACCTGATTCTCCATTAAGTGAGTTTGCCAAGTCTGGAGGAGGAATTCATCACTTGTGTTTTGAGGTAAAAAACATACAATCTGAGCTTGAATCATTTTCTGAAAAAGGTGCAACCATTCTTGTCAATCCAATAAAAGGTTTTGATGAACGACGTATTGCATTTGTGGATTTGAACACAAAAAAGACAAATTGTCGCCTCATCGAGCTTTTAGAAATTAAATAAATTTGCATGAATTAATTTTCTCAAGCTAGACAGTAATGATGTAAAAAATACACCGAGTTACATCTATGAAACTACTGGTTTAAAAAAAGATTATCTGGTTAAACTAGTTTGTTTTTAGCTCGCCAGATGGAACTTGTTTTGTTGGCCCACCTTTTCTCTTTACAAGAAATATAATTATCGCAGCAATTCCAATGGCAACTAGGGCTCCTATGACAATTAGAGGAGTTGCAGAATTATCCAGATTTGTGATAGGTGGATGAGCAGTATTACTAGCATTTGTTGTTGCCGGCTGGCTAGGTATTTGATTATTTTGTCCAGTACTCTTTGAGAAGACTATGGTATGATTGCCTTGCTGACCCTCTTGCCATATCGTATAGACAGTATTGTCTAATATAGCCAGTTTATCATCATAGGAATCATTTTTAGTATTGCTGATGTTTGTGGGATTTCCAAATGAAATTCCGCCGTCAGTACTTTTTGTTATAAATACATCAAATTTTCCAGGAGAGTCATCAACCCAACTCACATAGACATTGTTTCCATTAGATACAATTTGGGGCCATCCTGATCCTCCAGAATTATTGCTCAAGTTTATGGGCTTGCCAAAAGTTTCTCCAT
>JBGPGB010000053.1:0-8277 GCA_041483595.1 Nitrosotalea sp. | reverse complement strand
TGATACAATTACAAAATAGTTGTTTAGTGATGAACCATTTTCTGGCAATGTTGTAACTTCAGCCGATAAGTTAAGCCTGAAAGATTGTTTAATTTCGTTTATCAAGTGATCCAATTTCAATAAGAAAATACCAGAGGATCCGGTAACTAAAAAGTTAACAAATTAGAAAAGGAATAAAGAAAACGAGACCTAATTAGAAAAAGGCAAAGTCTTTTAACATTTGATACCAAAAATGATTAATCGTGAAAGTTTCTATTGTCATCCCAGTTTATAATGCATCTAAATACATTGACGAATGTATTCAATCAGCATTAGATCAAACTTATACCGACATAGAAGTAATTGCAGTTGATGACGGTTCAAAGGATGATTCACTTCAAAAATTGAAAAAGTATTCTGAGAAAATAAAAGTACTAACCAAAGAAAATGGTGGTACTCCTACTGCCCTTAATGCTGGCATAAAGGCAATGTCTGGCGAATGGTTCAAGTGGGTAAG
Source organism: Nitrosotalea sp. (assembly GCA_041483595.1). Lineage (GTDB taxonomy): Archaea > Thermoproteota > Nitrososphaeria > Nitrososphaerales > Nitrosopumilaceae > Nitrosotalea. The sequence continues at coordinate 7,781 of JBGPGB010000053.1, read as the reverse complement.
CGCAGATGATGTATTGGAGAAAAATGCAATAGAGGAATTGCTTAACGTGGCAAATACATTAGGAGAAGAATCGAAATCTTGTATATTATATTCTAATTATGAGTTAATTGATGCGAAAAGCAAAATTGTAGGAGAATTCATAGAACCAAATTATAATAATCTGAAAAACTTTGAACGAAACGTCATATTATTAGATGATTTTTTTGGCAATGGTTCAACATGCTTTATTCATAAATCTATTTTTGACAGGTTTGGATTATTTGATGAAAAAATTGGATTTCAAGAAGATTATGAATTTTGGCTTAGGTGCTGTATGCTAAATGATTGTAGACTATATTTAATACCAAAGAAACTTGCAAAATATCGCCTGCATGAAGAGCAATTAACACAAAAGAGATTTTCCAAAACTTCACAACATGCACAATTTGTAAGAGACCTCATCTTGAGCAGACTACCCGAAGGTGAACGAAATCGTTATCTAAATGCATTAAGGATTTATAAAAGTAAAAAACCAAAAAAAGTGATAATACGCAGATTTATGATAGATTCCATGATAAAGATCCTGCCTGAAAGAATTTCTGGATTTATAATACAAACTTACCTGAAGAGAAAAACAACTAAATGATCCTGTAATTATACTATCCAGTAAACTTTTTTCTCTCCTTCTAGAAGTTGACACAAAAGATCAGTTGTTTGAATTTAATGTATTGAAATGTTAACAGAGTCAATGACGCAGACTAAAAGATTAGACTGGATTCTACTCTTCTTATCACTTGTTGAGATAATTTCGTCCCAGCATGAATCGATGATATGCAATTCTAATACTGTTTGCAGTCGATGCAGGTAGATTCTCGTCTATCCATCTTACAAGGGTTTTTTTGATCTTCTGCCTAACAGGCCTGTCCTTCTCATATTGGATTAATGCGCTTTGGTATTTTTCACGTTGGGCAGGATTTATTTGAACAAGTATGTTATTTCTTATTTTTCCTAAATACTCTCTCTTTTTGGCATTAACTCGCGAGTTCTGGTTTTTATGAATTCTATATTTCTCCACTGTTTTTTGGACAAGCTGTAATCTGCAATGGTGCAAAAGACAAAATCTAAGACGCAATTCATAATCTTCATGTACAGTTGCCTCATCAAAATATCCACATTTATCAAAGACAGATTTATGGATCAAAGTGGTACCTGGATTACCAATGTGATGGTCTAATAGAATTACATTAAAATTAAATTCTGTGAGATAATTATGATTTGGCTCTAAATGACTGCCTATTATCTTTCCATGGGAATCAATAAAGTCATAGCTTGCATAGAGAATGGTATTTGTTTTGTCTGAAAGATTTTTTGTTTCTGATACTAGGACTTCAACAGCATCAGGATACAAAATATCATCGCAGTCAAGCTGCTTTATCCACTCTCCAGTAGCAACACTGATTCCAGCATTTAATGCAGATGCCGTACCACCATTTTCTTTAGAAATTATTTTTATCCTGTCTGAATATTTTTTTAGAATCTCTAAAGAATTATCAGTAGAGCCATCATTTACTGCAATTACCTCAGTCTCTTGGTAGGTTTGTTCAAGTGCAGATTCAATGCATTCTACCAAGTATTTTTCGGTATTATAAACAGGTATCACTATGGAAACTTTTTCCATTTCATATATTGTATCAGTTGTGATTAAAACGTTGTTTCGTTACCATTCTTAAAGACAGTATTAACGTTCAACAATTATTTCCACTATAGTTTCTTCAACAACTAGGTAAAGATATCAAGGATTATTTGTCCTGAAAAATTTAATTTTGTAAGAATTAGGTAAGACGCAAGTTCTAGGACGTATTTCCAAATTTGGAAGAATAGTCTATATTCATTAAATTTACATATTTCATCACTAAGACTGTTTGCAAAAGGAAATTATCTGCTAGTTTAAAAAATAATTTAGTTTTGACAAAATTTACTTTCGAAGATAGATATAAAGAACAAAAATTAGTAGAGATAAATTGAAGAAAAAATTCCATTCATCCATTTCTATTCTGGTAATAATTCTTTTAGCATCTTCCATAGTTCCTAGTGTAAGCACTGCGTTTGCAGTTACAGATGGTTACAATCAATATACCAAGAATTATAAAAATACATTACAAAACAATTCCACTTTTCAGACAAATTCCAAGTTTGATGTAAAACCTCTTGACCTGACTAAATTAACGCCCGTAAATTCAGGAAAACTTTTCGATACAGATACCCTGGGCGGCAAACTTGAGATTTATGTCAATCTGGATTTTAACACAACTGTCCCAGTTCCACAAGGAATCAAAATTACAAGCCAACAAGGCCACAATCTAGTAGCAAAGATGACATTAGACCAGTTGAATCAAAATTCTACATTTGAAGCCCTATCAAAAGCTCAAGTAAATATTCCAGTTCTGGTACTATTCAAAAACCACGATCCTACAAACCACAAATCCTTGGTAGAATCTCAAGGGGGAATTGTAAAGACAAGTTTCTATGGAGTGGATGCAGTTGCAGTAAAACTTTCTCGTCATGCAATAGAGAAGCTCAGAAACGACCCTAATGTTGCAAGCATAGACCCAGATATTACGGTACAAACACTTGACCTTGGTGCTGACACACAGGTAAATGCAAACCAAGTGTGGGCCATGGGAGATACAGGACAGGGAGTACCAGTTGCAATTTTGGATACAGGGATTAGTACATTTCATCCTGAATTTACCGGAAGGATTGGATTATGCCACAGTGAGATAACAAATACCACCACATGCCAAGACGGTAATGGCCATGGAACACATGTAGCTGGGATAGTTGGAGCATCCGGAGTAAATCCAAGTGCAAAAGGTATTGCACCATCAGTTACGTATTTCATTGATCAGGTTATGGATTCAACGGGAGGTGGCACAATTTCAAGTATAATTGCAGGAATTGATTGGGCAAGAGCCAACAATGCCAAAGTAATCTCTATGAGTTTGGGAACAAATCCACTTTCTACAATTTCATCAAATTGTGATAATGCAATTCCAGCTTTGACTATGGCAATCAATAATGCAGTCTCTGCCGGGATAACAGTCATAGCAGCTTCTGGAAACTCTGGAACTTTGGGAGTAGGTGCCCCAGGATGTATCAGTAGTACCATAGCAGTAGGGGCAGTTGACAATACCAATACCATAGCATATTTTTCTAGCATAGGCGGACCAATGCAAGACCACGGAGTTTCTGCACCAGGTGTAAGTATCTTTTCTTCTTACTTGGGCGGGTATGCAACACTAAGTGGAACATCAATGGCTACACCACACGTTGCAGGCACTATCGCATTACTGTTAAAAGCTAATCCAAGTATTACTCCTGCAACAATAAAGAGTGCCCTCTTTAGCACGGCATGCAATTCAAATACATCTCCATCTTGTCCTACAGGAGCTGTATCAAATACCGTTTATGGGTATGGAAGAATAAATGCGGTAGCTGCATTAGCACAAGTTGCATCCCCGAGTTCACCAACAGGACTTATAGCTAATGTATTTTCTAGTACACAGATCAATCTCTCATGGACTGCTCCTGCAAACACAGGAGGTTCACCTATTACAGGTTACAAGATAGAGCGCGAGTCACCAGTTGGTGGAGGATTCTCTGTTTTGGTGGCAAATACTGGCACTACAACAACTGCATACTCGAATACAGGCCTTACAACTGGTACACAGTATAATTACAGAGTATCTGCAATCAATTCTTTTGTCACGGGCACTCCATCAAACACAGCAGCTGTAATACCAAATAATGCAGTACAGCAAAACAATGGAAGATCAGCTGCACATACACCAAACTGGGGGACAGGTGCTGTCAGTTTAGTCAAGTTTACCAGTCTTACTCCAGGAAGCAGTATTGACAAAGTTGCAATCAATGTATTTTCTGCTGCTGGAAATATCAGATACAAGGTATACCAAGATAATGGAGTTGGAGGATCAGCGTCAACACTGCTTGCAGAAAGTAATTCAATTCCAGCAACTGCAGGAACAACATACAATTTGCTCAACATCCCAGTTATAGTTCCACCAAGTGGAAATGTCTGGGTTGGGTTTCAACCAGACAGCAATGCAATGGATGCATATTACAGTTTGACAACTTCAGGGGCTCATGTATGGGATTTGCACACATTTGGTCCAGGACCAAATCCATATGTTGTATCAGGTAGCAATCAATACGAATTCTGGGCAGGAATTGAGATAATACCATCTGTGAGTACTGCTCCAGGTTCACCAACTGGGCTAACATCAACAGCAGGCAATGCTCAGGTTTCACTATCATGGACCTCTCCAGCATCTAACGGAGGTTCTCCAATTACAGGATACTACATTAATCGTGGAACAACATCTGGAGGAGAGGGAGCCGTACCAATCGCTTCAGTTGGCTCAACAATTACAACATATGTTAACACTGGACTGACAAATGGTCAGCAGTACTTCTATACAGTATCAGCAGTAAATTCAGTCGGCCCATCACTTGCATCAATTGAGACAAGTGCAAAACCAATAGCACTTTTAGTATCCGCATCTCCTCCAACTGGTACGTACACATCCCCTCAATCAGTATTACTTGTTGACTCTGTACCATCTACAATCTATTACACTACTGATGGTTCCACACCTACAACCTCCAGCACTAACGGTCCAAGTCCACTCTCTCTTACCATCAAGACCAATTCTACAGTGAAATTTTTTGCAAAGGATGCATCAAACAATCTCAGTCCAGTTGTTTCTTCAACTTACACAATTATTTACCCAGTGATAACTCAAATGAGTGATATTGTAGCATCATCTGGTCGTAGTACTTATTCCGGCAGACAGATCCAGTCAGAATTTGTCTCCCCCACATCTCTTCTAGTTGGAAAATCAATTGATACAATTACAGTAGAGCTAAAAAAAGTCGGGTCTCCAACTGGCTCTGTCCTAGTAGGTGTCTTCAATGCCGATCTTTCAGTAAAACAACTCTTTGGTACAATTGACTCATCCACTGTTAATACTTCATACAAGCAATACATTTTTTCATTAACTTTGCAACAAACCTACTTGATAAAATCAGGTGATAGGATTGGAATTAAATACATTGGTGGAGATGCCTCAAACTATGTTTCAATCATGACTGATACAACTAATTCATTTGATGGCAAAAACTCTTATCAGTCTTACTATACCACTGCATGGACTAGTTTGACATCTCAAGACCTCTATATGATATTGAAAACACATGCATACTAGAGAACAGGTATTTTTGTCATAAATAACCAAAATGTCATTTCCCTCTTGAGCTAGATCTGATTTTTCTCTAAATGTGCAAGACAAGAATTATCTTTTTGCAAAATAAGTTTTACATGTTAGGCAAAAAATTCAGAAAGAGGCGTGTAAAATTTTGAAATATAACTTAACTTGAATTTTTAAAGTCTAACTTACTTTAAAGTCAGATCAAAGTCATTTGATGAGCTAGTATGCCATGAAGTTGTATAGTAAGTATCATACGAGTTTTTTCCATCAAATGGATCTGCAGAATTTGTATCTGCCGTGATACCAATATAGTTCGAACTGGTTCCACCTGTAAACTTGATACCAATTCTATCTCCACTTTGTATCAAATAAGTCTGTCCAGTCGGTAGGGAGAATTGATAGTCTGTAGCAGTTGTTTTAATCGAGCTTGCATCTACAGTGGCAAATAGGTTCTTGACTGACAGATCTTTGTTAAATACACCAATCTGAAAAGAACCTGTGGGCGAGCCAACTTTCTTCAAGTTTACAATCATAGTATGAATGCTTTTGCCAACAAGCACTGATGAGCTGCTAGCAAACTCTGCGTTAATCTGTCTTGCAGAATATGTTTGCTTTGTAGTTGACTGGGTAATATCCTGCATGTAAATTACATTGTAAGAGAGAGTTACACTGTTACTTGCACCAAAGGATGATGAACCTGCATAGTGTGCTTGAACACCCACAGGGCTTGACGTAGAACTTGCAGTACCTGTTGCAGAAAATGTTCCATCAGATGCAGTAACTGTATTTGCGATAGTTCCACCAGATGTGGTAAATGTTATGGTCTGTCCACCAACTCCTGCTCCACCTGCATTATTGCTAGTAAGTTTGCCACTAACTGTAACAGTTTTACCAAACAAAGGATCAGATATTGTGTTTAATGTAAGAGTGGTTGGAGTGGAAGCACCAGGTGTGCATGGGTTTACAATCTCAGTTCCATACTGGGCAGATTTACCAAAATCACTAGTGGTGGCAGGAACAACATTGCCAAAGATCAAATTGCAAGGTGGGTTGGCATTAGAGCCAGTTTGGCTATAAAATGGATAAAACGGAGCAACGGTACAGCCAGTATTGAAACAATGCTCTGTGTCGAACCTAAATTGTGGATAACCTACGTCATAGCTTGATGTAGACATACTCATTGGTCCAAGTCCTGTTCCAGTTGGTGTTGTGAAATGAAACGAGTCTGGATGACTGGCAGTTCCATCCGGCCAATCTGCAATGTAAGATATTCCATCAAAGTCATTATCTCCGCTACCGCTAAATAACAAGTTGCATGTCAAATACATGGGAAAACAATTAACATCATCTGCGTCGCTATCACCTTTAGTTGAACCAAGTTCGGCGTGTCCTATCTCAAACGCCATATTGATGTTTGGTCTAAGTGCAGCCCACGATGTATAATGATTTTCAGTTGCAGTAGAAAATTCTGGATGGTAGTCGAAACTGCTTGTAGCGCATGTATTATGATCTGTATGGGTAAATCCATTTGCGCCACTTAGAACTACAGAGCCACTGCTACCACCTTGTGGATCAGCTACAGTGATCTGGAGGCCAGAAGGAGTGTCTTTCATAGTGACAAGCATATGGTGCCCTGCCACCATTGGCCCCCCACTCATTGGAATACCTATGCTATTGGATGGCTCGAAGCAATTTGCATTGTTTGTAAAGCTGAAAACGTTGGCAGTAACTGACCAACCCTGGTTAGGGTTGAAGCTTGTAGTGCTGCTTCCCCTTAAAATACTTCCAGGAGGATAAAACTGGAGTTCCAAAAATGCAGAGCCTGCGGTCAATCCATTAGCGTCACTATCAGGTGTGCACGAGCCAAATGGATACGATTGTGGATCACATAGAGACATGCCAAGCCATAATGTCGCGTAAAGTTGGTAATTTGCTATAACGCTTCCTGTGGATGTGGGTTGTTTGTCCGTTAAAGGAAGGTCAAATGCCCATTGTAGATTGTTTGCTGAAGATGTGGCTCCTGAGATAAATCTCATTGAAGGTTCGTCATGCCCAACATAGTATCCGTTATCAGTTTTGTTGATTGGATCTACACAGACATATGGTTCGGTGGGATTGTAACTTGTGGGGCTGCGCCCAATACAGTCGGCATAATATTCTACTTTGGGAAGATCTTTTTCTGATTTTTCTATTTCCTGAGATGAAAGACTTGATAGATCTAGACTTTTGCCAGTAGCAGGCTGGTCTGATGCCTGAGATAATTCCGTACTGGTAACTGCAAATGTATCATGTGAATGCCCCATAGATGCTGCAAGTGAAAATATGAAAAGAACAATAACTGATACCAGTATTTGGGCAGTACCAAATCTCATCTAAAACCAACTCATTTTTGTTAGATATAAGGACGATGTTGCAAAAAAGAAAAAAACTATCAGATAAAATCCAAAACCCCACTATTTTTTTCTCAAGTATGCAAATAAACAGATCTTCCAAAAATTCGGATTCATTGAAATT
>JBGPGB010000052.1:0-8307 GCA_041483595.1 Nitrosotalea sp. | reverse complement strand
ACTAAACATCTTAAGTTCATACAAGTTTAGAAATTAGCATGAGTAAAACATCAAACAAAGCTAAAAAAAGAACAAGATAATGCTAAATCAAAAAAGTAGTTCCTTTTTTTATAATTTATCTCCTTCATATTTCAAATTTAATCCTGATAGAATATAGATGTAGGAGATAGCAGGGATAAAGTAATCGAAGATATTAATGAAAAAATAATGATAGATTCGTTGCCTATCTGATTAAATTATTTTAAAAAATGTACTTTCGATAACGAAAAGATCGCACTTAAATAATATTGAGATCTCTTTTGAGATAAAAGATCAACCTTTGATGTCAGGCATAACGGGCCATACTCCCCGTATCTAACCCGTTATGCTTGCATCGTTTTAAGCAACATATTCTATTGAGATATGAAATAGAATGATGATTGCATAATTCAATCCGTCTTGATGGATTTAATCTTTACCGATATTTTCTCATTTGCTAAATCAACCCTATTATTAATCAAAAAAGAGTAAGATAAGCTTCGTAATATCTAGCAACTTACATTAAAAATTATAAGGTGTCATAAAGGAAAATGAAGGAGAACTAGGTTCTAGTTCCTATTTTTGGCCTAATGCTTCTTCGAGAAGCTGGCCTGCATTTAACATTCCCTTTTGCCTTGCAATCTGCTCGATTTTTTCATATTGTTCAGCTGTAAAACAAACTGGCATTGAACGCTCTTTCATAACATATAACAACCATTATGATTTTATATCCTTTTTGTTGACTTGCTTTGATCGTCTAGATCGATTTTCCTATGTATCATTCATTGAAAACGTATTTGCGCTGACCTCGAAGTTGGGGGCTGCTACCTATGCCTATTAAAATGAATTCCTTTTTGCTATCAAGTATGTTTTCAGTCGGGCTGAGTTTACTTTCATGTATTTGCTCATACTCTTCCAAAGATACCTTTCTTCTATCCCCTATTTCAGTTTCCAAATTCATATCTTTTACCAACTCCTTGTAAGCAGGCATTATTACACCACTGAACACCATAGCGCTACTTCCACTCCCATATGAGCCAAATCCAAATCTTTTACCCTCCAAATCTGTACCCTTTTGGAATTCAAATTCGAGGCAGCTTCTAAATCCCATGTAAAGCGATGCAGTGTAAAGATTCCCTACCATGCTTGATGCAATAAGAGAACTTGCAAGTTTGGAATCATAAGCGTCTTGGAATTCTTCAGTCATTGTAAATCTCTTTGTAAATTCATGATCTTTTTGCATAAACTCCTCATCTGCAAGCACTGATTCAATAGTTCCGCGTGGGTCTTTTGGAGTGGGTTCAGCCATACCCATTTTTTCAATTATTCCCTTCCAGCGAGGCAAACTTCTCAATTCATGCCTAAGAAGATATGCTAGGGCTTTCTTGCCCATGTTACTATATGGTAGATGCATGTTAACAAAATCAATATAATCCAAAATTGTTTCCCCTTCCTTTAGTTTTATTATGCCGGTTGAGAGTGCTTTTTCTTTGTATGCCATTAATGCCTTCTTTACTTGAATCATATAAAGCAAGTTAGAGTATTGACCGTTTACAATAGGAGTTTCTTTTCCAAATGGTCGGTAAAAATCATATTCATTTTTAATCGAAGTTGAAGTAACTTTGGGATCAAAAGTCATCAATCTAGGATTATCGTTAAGAAGCATTGCAACAGCTCCTGCACCTTGAGTATATTCTCCGCTAGAACCTATATCATATTTTGCAATATCTGATACAACTACAATTGCAGATTTACCTTCCGCCTCTCCAGCTCGTATCCAATTAGAATTATCATACAAGGCATAAGATCCGCTGACACATGCAAATTTACATTCTATTCCACCACAGTGTTCAAAAGAATCAGTTCCATAAACCTGCTCTAGCATTCCAATCACGTAGGAATTCATTGCTTTTGATTCATCAAGAGACGATTCTGTTGCGACGTATAACCGCCCTACGTCTTTTGGTGAAACGTTACTCTTTTCCATCAGTCTAAGGCATGCGTTTGCAGCCATACATGCCGGATCTTGATTAGTATCTACCATAGCCATTTTTGATACACCCAGACCGCGTTGAAGCTTATCTGGATCCATTCCACGAGCTTTAGCAAAGTCTCTTGCGTCCACAAATAATCTAGGAACGTAGAGAGCTATGTCATCTATACCTGCAGCCAATAGATTCAGCTTTGTAATTGCAAATATAAGGATTTTGAGAATCAGGTTTAATCTCAAAGATTGATAATTTTCATCTAATTATGCAAATATCTGTAAAATCTTTCATCATTTCAGCTTAGATTTGAACATATTATCAAAAACATCATATGGTTGTGCTCCAACAATTTTTGTTATAGAGTTATCAGGTGCAATTATAAAAAAGTCAGGAGTGCCAGTCAAGCCAAGATCCTTGGCATTTGAAACACTCCCTTGGACAACTGAGATATACTTTGATTGAGCCATACACTGACTGAATCCATTTTCATCCAATCCAATTTGCTTTGCAAATTTTAGTAGATTCTGAGATGACGCCCATCCAGTATTTTCACCAGACCAGTTATTGTATAACGTATCGTGATATTCCCAAAATTTACCCTTCTCTTGAGCACAGTGAGTAGCATGCGCTGCATTTACAGAGTCTTGACCTATTATAGTATAATCTTTGAAAACCATGCGTACTTTACCGGTATTGACATAGTTTTTCAATATATCAGGTTCTGTATCATGATAGAATTTATTACAGTAAAAACATTGGTAGTCTCCAAACTCTATCATTGTGATTGTTGCATCTTTTGAACCAAGTATCGGTGAGGAGTTATCGGATAATAGGACCATTGTTGCTTTTTGTGCAGATGCATCATTTTGTGAAGCAGACTTGTCTAAAGAGGCAACTTGTTGTTCTGTGCCTCTAATCCCAGATATTAAAAACACAATAACTAATATACCAATTACAGCGCCAGCCCCAATCCCCACCGATGGTAGATGAATCACCAATGAGGTGGTGTTTTCAGATTATTTAGTCCTTGTTGAGAGGTAATCCAAATAAATGGGGTTTCATATTACAAAAACTGTGAAAAAAGTTTTCATAAATGGATATGGTTCCATCGGTAGTAGAATAGCTCAATTCATAGCAGATGACAAGGACATTCAAGTAATTGGAGTTGGTAAATATTCTCCTGATGATAAAGTCACCGATGCGATTTCAAGAGGATTCAACGTGTACGTTCCAAAGACAAAAACGGACACTTTTAAAAATTATAAGATATCAGGTACCATCGAAGACATAATTTCAGAGTGTGATCTAGTAATAGATGCTGCCCCAGGAGGTGCTGGATATACAAACAAAAAGACACTCTATGAGCCAAAAAATGTCAAAGCAATTTTCCAAGGCGGTGAAAAGATAGGTGGTGAAGAATCAGTTGCAAATTTAATCTTTAATTCTCGCGTAAACTATGAAAAAACATTCAATGAAAAATATGTCATGCAGGGAAGTTGTAATGTTACTGGAATGGGAAGAATACTCCAGCCTCTAAAAGAAAAATATGGGAAAAAGATAAAGCGATTTGATGCCATACTGTTAAGAAGATGGGCAGATATGGAAGATTCTAAGACTCAGGTTAAAGATTCAATTGAATGGACAAGAAAACCTCATCATAACGAAGATGTAAAAAGTTACATGGGTGCAGATACACCGTTATTCATTCGTGCCTTTAAGGTTCCAACAAGACAGATGCATGTTCATTTAATGGATATCAGATTTGATGGTCAGGCCCCAAGTGAGCAAGAAATTCTAGATTTATACAAAAACGAATATGGAATAGCAACGCTATATACTGCAAAAGGAACAAAGGACATTCGAGATTTTGCAGAATCAATAAAATTCAATTTCAAGGATACAAACATGATTCACATTCATGCAGATGTACTCGAAGTCCAAGATGATATCGTTAAACTGACCTACTCGGATGATCAAACTGGCATAGTTGTACCAGAGAATCACCTCTTGATGCAAGCGATGTTGTTTAACAGGAAAAGAGATGATGCATTCAAGCATACAGAGGAATTGTTCCACATGGAAGAAAAGAAGAGGCTGCTCGAAGAACACTTTGCAAGAAAATGAGATCAATCCCAATCTTGCTTAAAATAATATTTCTTCAGAAGGACGTAAGTTAATGTGAACTTATAAAAGAGACATTATGCAAGAATACATACACAATAATTTGTTCTCAATCATAAAAAATCATTTATCGATTAAAATCTCTCATACAAAATTGACCTCACATGTCAGACGCACTCAAGGAATAACTCGCGATGGACGCCATTCTAGTTTTTAAAATCGTAATACTTGGAATCTTGGTGGGATTATCAGCTCTTTTTAGCGGAGCTGAGGTAGCACTGATTGGAACAAGTAAAGCAAAAGTTAACCAACTTGTAAAAGAAAAAGTTAGAGGATCTGCCTCTCTATACAAACTTAAATCAAATCCTAGCAGGATGCTTGCCACTATTAATCTTGGGACAACCTTAGCTAACGTGGGATCTTCCGCACTCGCTACAGAGGTATCATTGAACTTGTTTGGCAATGGCGGTCTTGCAATATCCATAGGTGTGATGACGTTCATACTCCTTGTGTTTGGAGAAAATGCTCCAAAATCATACTGTAATGCAAACGCAACAAAGGTCTCTCTGTGGATAAGTGGCATTACACTTGCCTTTAGTTACATGTTTTATCCATTTGTAATACTCTTCGAAAAGATTACAAATGGAATACTTAGGATTCTTGGAAGTTCGCATCACCCACCACCAATCACCGAACAGGAGATTTACAATATCATAGAACAGGGGCTTGAAGACAAGGCATTAAAAAAACACGAACATGAGCTTGTTCACGGTGCACTCAAGTTTGATGACATTGTAATACGCGCCGTCATGACTCCTAGAACAAAGATGTTCATGCTTCCAGCAAAAATGGTTCTTTTTGATGCGATGCCATTGATTAGCAAAAGTGGGTATTCTAGGATCCCACTCTATAAAGACACGACAGATCAGATTGTGGGGATACTAAACGTAAGAGATTTGTTAAAACATTTAGAGAAAGATGAAAAAATGCTCAATCTTGAATCCCTCAGTAGAAAACCAATCTTTGTATCACAAGAACAGAGAATTAGCAAACTACTTCGAGAGATGCAAGGCAGACAAACTCACATGGCAATAGTTGTAGATGAATTTGGGGGAGTTGAAGGTTGTGTAACACTTGAAGACTTGTTGGAAGAAATTGTAGGAGAAATAATGGATGAGACAGATCTGGAAGAGCTCAATTTCAAGATGCTAGACAAAAACACCATGTTAGCTAGTGGTGATGTCGAGATAGATACAGTAAACGAGATACTCAAATCAGACATTCCACAAGGTGAGGATTATTCCACTTTGAGCGGTCTTTTGCATGATAAATTAAAAGACATTCCAAGACAAGGAGATAGAGTCGTGATAGAATCTGTCAAGATGACAGTAGAAGAAGTGGTAAACAATCAAGCAAGTCGTATAAAGATAGAAAAAATACCAAGCATCTAAGTTCTAGGAGGGTTTGCAAACTTGTTTTCTGGGTTTTTATGATAATCTACTGGGATGCTAGAATCTTTCTGACGACCAGTTAGAATTCCAACAACAGATTCGTCTTTCTTGATAACTTCTTCTTCTATCAATTTCTTGACTCCAGCAGGAACAGATCCTGAGGCCATTTCGCAATCAAATCCATTTAGACCCACAAGTGCCATACCGTCTAACATCTCTTTATCTGAGACTTGGGTTACTACACCATTTGTAAAATCAAGAGCTCTTAGTCCTTTGAGAATGTTAGCAGGTTTTGCAATCTGGATAGCAGTAGCTTTTGTCTTGGGCCTAATCTCATTTTTATCCATATAATCATAATATCTCTTAATCAGATCAGTATCGGATTTACCATGATTCCATCTCAGTTCTGTATTCTCAAACTTTCCATTGTATAGGGTGTAAAAAGTATTGGCGCCTTCTGAATTTATAATTGCAAGACGCGGAATTTTCTTAATCCAACCCCATTCATATAATTCCATAAGTGCTTTTCCACAACTAGATGTGTTTCCAAGTGCACCACCTGGATAGACTATCCAATCTGGAGGATTCCAATCCAAAGATTCTAAGGCTCTAAAAATTATTGTTTTTTGTCCCTCTATTCTAAATGGGTTTACAGAGTTTACAGTATAGCCCCCAATTTTTCCTGCTTGTTTTAGTGAAGTTGATAACGCATCATCAAAATTTCCTTTAATTTCTATCACTTGAGCTCCAAATTGAAATGCTTGGCTTAGTTTTCCTGGAGCAACTTCCCCGGCAGGTATGTATACATCACACTCCATCTTCTCATTTGCCGCATACATTGCAGCAGAAGCAGAGGTATTACCAGTTGAGGCGCATATTATTTTTTTAATTTTAACAAGTTTTGCATGAGTTACAGCGGTTGTCATTCCATTGTCTTTGAAAGATCCACTTGGGTTATATCCTTCAGGCTGAAGCCAAAGATTCGGAAGTCCTACATAATCTGATACCCTTGACATGTGATAGGGTTTTGATAGTCTTCCTTCTGCACCATCCAATGAAACTAGATATTTTGAACATTGATCAATATCTTCAGTATCAATTTGACAAAAATTCAACAATTCACGAAAACGCCATACACCACTTTCATTAAAAATATTATTTGAATGGTTTCGACGTTTGTAAAATACTTCTTTTAATGAAGTGGGAGGAACAGTTCCATATTTTACATCAAGTAAATGACCTTTTTCACATTCAATTCGTATATCAGTAACAGGATATTGCAAGCCACATGTTGGATCTATGCATTTAAGATATGCCTGTGTCTGCATTATAAAAAATCTAGTTGGTTTGTATTTAAATCTAAAGAATTTGTATTTTAGACAAAACCTTCAACATGATGTGAAAAATAGAAACAAAAGTAAATTACTTTTTTTGACCTGAACGCATGTGAAAATTGATGCAGCATTTGCATTCTTTTGAAATACATTCCTTTTCTGTCACATGCCCACAAATACCACATTCGCAATGAGTTTGCATACCGAAAAATTTTATCACGCCTAACCAATATGAGGGTTTTTCTCCGATTACCAACCAGTGTTATTTTTTTAATTTTTTAGGTTTTTGAGTGGATTTCTTTCCTGCCTTTCCTTTGTCTTCCATCTGTTTTGCTTTTGCCGCCTCTGTTTCTTTGCTCTTCTCATCAACAGCCTTCATAACGGCCTGAATCAAGCCATCTAGATCACTGTCAGAAACAGGAGGTTCAACTGCAGATGCTATCTGAGTAATGGTATTTGAGATTGCAGAACTTACTTCATCAAAACTCTCAGGATCCTCATATGCCGCATTGTACAATGCCTTTAGCCTCCGTACGTCAGAAAGTACCTGATCCGTCAGTGTTAAACGGTATTTTTTACCATTTATGGTAATTTCTTGACTTATCATGCATGGACTCGACATCATGCTTTCATAAAGTTTTCTGTGAAAAGAAAGAACAATTACTAGAAAATATAACGAATAACCAAGTTGCGCCGAAAAGTTCCAAGTAAAGCAGAACGATGTTTTACCACGGGCATAACCATGATCACATCTAGAGGTCCTAATGGTCCAAACATCATGACAGCTGAATGGGTCATGCAGATTTCATATCACCCAGTATTAATTGGCGTGTTCATTCATGAGGGAACTCAGACCATTAAGAATATAGAAAAAACAAAAGAGTTTGGAGTAAATGTAGCTTCTCAAGAACAAACAACTGAAGTGAGTATTGCAGGAGGCTACTCTGGAGCTGAGATTGAGAAGTTAAAAATAAAAAATATTTTCAAGATATTAAGACCGCGAAAAATCAAGACTCCATTGATCGCAGGTTGTACAATAAATGCAGAATGCAGGTTAGTAATGAAGAAAAAATTAGGAGATCATGTCATGCTAATAGGTAAAGTTGTTGACATAAGACATGATGATTCTAAAAATCCTCTCATATATCACAAAGGACGATATTTTGGTTTAAACGCATCAATTGATCCTAAAAGAGAAGAGGTCAAGGTAAGTAAAGAAATGCTAGATTTTTTCAAAAACCTTGCACACGGAAGATTCATTTTAAAATGTGTAGGAACAATAGTAGAATCCAAAAACAAAATCCTAGTGATGCTATGGCCGAAGACCAAATTAGAGATCATTCCATTTAGTAATCCGCCTGCAGGCAAGAATCAGAGAGACCACCTCATTGAATT
>JBGPGB010000051.1:0-8320 GCA_041483595.1 Nitrosotalea sp. | reverse complement strand
CACTTCAAATTCAGACCATTCCTGTACAAATTTACGCTTCACAATACAAGCCATTACATGTTAAACTGGGTCTGACAGTGCCAAATAAAGAATCAATTTTTGTTACTACTGGAAATGGAAACATTCCATTTGGAATATTTGTCATGTTGAATAAAAATGAGATTGACCTTCCAGCAACCTCGGAGAAGGGAACAGCTGTTAGAGATACTGTTCAATTGACTGTTTTTGCATATCCATTTACAAGTGGAACATACAAGATAGCTGTATTGTTATACCAAGATACTGGAGAAGGAAATTCACGATATCTTACAATAAAGGTGGATTAGAAAATGAAAACTCTACATCTACAATTTAGGCATAAAATGGGTCCAAAACAGTTCCCATTCTGCTAGTATATTTCCTGTGGACCAGAACCGTAACAAAATGAGTGGGTATTAAACAAATTTAACCAAATTCATCTCCGGCTTTTAAAAAAGAATATTTCTATAAATTATGAGTTCCGGCAAGTCTGACATAACCGTTCTTGGTTTTAATGACAATGGTATGACGGCAGGAATACCACGAAATGAACAGATACACATGGGAATCTTTGGTGAGGTGGGTTCAGGAAAAAGCATTGTGGATACTATAATGATAAACCAGAACATAAACAGAGACGAGGGATTCATGCTTGTTGACCCGCATGGAACTTTAGCACAAGATGTTCTAAGAATGATTCCAGAATCAAAAAAGGATCGTGTGATCTACATCAGTCTGGATACGGTGCGCTTGTGGGGAAAAATTGTAAAAATAAATCCACTTGAGGTAAAAAGTGGAGGCGACAGATATGTTGTTGCCATGAATCTTGTAAATGCATTACGAAACATATATCGTGATTCATGGGGCCCACAACTTGAAGCCTTGCTAAGAAATGGTGCAAATGCGTTAGTCGAAATAGAAGACTCGACACTTAGAGACCTGGTAAAAATAATCACAGATGATAGAATGCGTTCTATTTTTATGAATAAAGTTGCAAACCGAGATGTCAGACATTTCTGGAATGTCTTGTTTCCTCAACAGTATCAAAAAGATGCCGGACGTTCAGCATACAACAAACTTGACAAGATCTTGTCAACTCCACAGGTTGCAGCAATACTTGATACTGCAAAATCAACGATTGACTTTGGAGATATCATGGAATCAGACAAGTGGGTAATAGTAGATTTATCAAGTGGAGGCTCTGATGACGTGATATCATTTCTTGGTACGATTTTAATCAACATGGTCTATGTAGAAGCAAGAAAGAGATTTGGAAGGCCTGATCTTTCCACAAAACCATTTTTCATGTATATCGATGAGGCACATCTTTTTGCCCCATTTGCGCTCAGGGAATTGCTAAACACCATGAGAAAGGCAAACATGAAGGTGACAATTGCAACCCAGACCATCAATACATTCCCAAGGGAATTTGCAAAGGAGATATCAGCCCTAGTTCGCACGCTAGTTTGCTTCAAAGTGGATATGGAGACTGCAAACATGTTCAAGACTGTAATGCCAGTATCAGTCGAGCAACTTACATCCATGACGCAGGGAAGATTTGCCTTTTATTCCCAAGGGAACCCGCCGCATACGGGATTACTTATCGCAGTTCCAATAGTTGATAGGAAAAAAGACTGGAAGGAATTGGCAAGATATAGTGTAGAAAAGTATGGCGAGTCAACATCGTTTGAAAGATATGTCATGCCAACAAAATCACAACATTACTCCCCACAAGTGACACCACTTGAGGCAACAATCTTGCTCTTACTGTATAATGAAAATCGCGATATGACAAAAGATGAGATCTATGAATTTGTTTACAAAATGTTTCCAGTAAACAAGCGAGATGTTTTTTCAAAACTCGATGATATCCTAGTTAATCAATTACATCTAGTAGAGCGTAAAAATACAACATTTAACGATGGCGATGACAAACTTGTCACTCGTTATGTTTTGTCAGGCCTTGCATACAATAGTTTTTTCTCGCAAGCCATGATGGGAAGACGTGCAGGGTCTCCACTACACCAAACTACAATATTTCTTATAATGAACATGCAGCAAAAGACATTCAAGTTTTGTATTCCAGATCTTGGCGACAAGGGAGAACAAAGACCAGACTTGTTGATATTTGAGCCACAAAGACGCGATGATTCAAAAGAGATAACATATGATCCTCTGTATTGGTCTGAAAAAATAATTGCAGTAGAAGTAGAGACAGACCCAACAAAACATGAATCTCAGGTTGTTGAAAATTTCAGGAAAAACTTTGAACTCGGGTACGATGTATGGTTCATAGTTTTTTCAGACAAACACAAACAGTATGTTGTAGATGCAATGAACAAAAATAATATTGCCAAACAGTTTTACAATATTATGCTAATCCCGCCTGATATAGTAGAGCGACTTGGCAACATACAGAACAATTCTGTAACTCATCTAACTAGGGAGGAACTTGAGGTGTATACCATACTAAAAGGCGGTGGTACGGCGCAGTCTGTTACCTACAAGGCAGAACTTTCTGCATATGATGTCATGGGGATTTTGTGGAAACTTGAACAAAAAGGTGTAGCAGAACGTGGCTATATTGAGACTAGAAATACGAAATTTGCCTTGGAAGGAGGAAAAAACATTACCCAGACCAAAAGAGAGGAATATTTCATACCAACAGAGGAGGGCAAGAAACTTGGAAGTTCAGATTCGTATAATTTGGAAGCAGGGCAGAAAAACGACACGGCTGTATTATCCGATACAAAAGATAAAAAACCAATAGGGTTTGATTTTTCAAAACTCAGCGATCGAGGATTAAAGGACTTGGTACTAGATCCAGAATGTGGATCTTTTGCAAAGACTGTACTTGAAAATAGGGGAAATTATGTTCATATCAAAAACGGCAAGGTGATGACAAGAAAAAAGCCCCGATGACATCTATAGGCAACTAAAGTACGACTTTGTCTTTCTGTTGTTGAGCAAATGAATCCAACAAATTGGGTTTGCTATGGACTTTCTCAACGTGTACTTGAAACCCTTCTTGTGAGTAAAAAACAATATTACATTCTTTACAGGTGGGCACGCAATCACTAGAAATGGTTTTTGATTTAATGGATATGATTGAAATTCAGCTATGTTGTAATCAATAATTGTTGTTGTGATCCTCAGTCTGATCCTACCTGTTTGATATGATCATGTTTGATGGCATTCTTGTACAACTGTTTAAAATGAAAATGGAAATCATATGTCATGAGCGAAATGATCACAGTACCAAAAGAGGTATTGGAGAAGATTGAAGGAAGACTGAGTCTTGTAGATCTGAAGGATTTGGCCAGGAAATTGCTGCCCGCCAACAGTGTACTGAGGATACTGATACTCTCAGAATCTGACAAGTTATTAGGTAAAGAAGGAATTGCAAAACTGGAAATTTTTCTTAAACTGCTTTATCGAGAATTAGAGCACAAGTGATTTTTGTCAGGATTTCATTGTTTAATTATTGTTATAACAACAAATGATTCATAATTTTCATTTACTCTCACTCAATATGCCAATAACTTCTTGTAATCTCTGTGGATTTAGAGCATATTGTGGTCCATATGATGTCGGGTGTTTTAAGATCAGGTTTTCTTTTACAAGCTTTTTTAGTTTCTTATCAACATCACCTTTGAGATGAGATGGAAATCCAGTCTTTAGATTTTCAAGTGAAATGTGTTTTGCACCAATTCGATTATCATAGAATAGCTTTCTCAGTATTGCCTTACTTACATCATCTGCCAATAATTCCTAATGTTCAGAGATTGATATAAGTATTATGTAATTATTTACATAATGATAGGTAATTATATTAATAATGATATATTACACTATGTTGTAGCATAGCATGAAAAAAGCCCCAATTTCTAAAAATAAAGTATTACAAAATGGTCCATTGGAAAGCGTATTCCCAGGCAGCACATCAAAGATCTTGGATTTCCTTGCAACTTTCAAGGATTGGGACTATTCTGTCTCAGACATTGCCAAAAACTCTGGAATTTCTTTCAAGACTGCACTACATGAAATTAAAAATCTAGAACAACAAGGAGTTTTATCGAGAACAAGGACTGTAGGAAAAGCTATCATGTACAAGCTAAATCTAGATTCAAAACAAGGTTTCTACATTGACAAGCTAGTGTTTGAGATTGCAGCAAAAAGAGCTCTAGAATCAGAAACCAAAAATAAAACCAAAGTAACAGCATAGACTCTAACTTTTAATAAAATCTCTTGTTTTAACGAAAGTTATCCATTTCCATGATGATTTTAATTATAATTTATTTTTTGGAAAGATTGACATCTAATCCAAATTATCTAGTTTAAAACAGGCAACCTAATTATGACTTCATTATCAGGCAATGTAGATACAAATTCCCATCCTTTCATTATCCAATCCTTGCATTCTGCTATGCTGACTACCTTCTGACTATTCCCGTTCAATCCAAGTGTCTCCATGGATTTCTTTTTGATTAATTGCTGCATCTGTTCTACACCAAGTTTTGAGAGGTTTCCTAACTTGTCAATCTCGTCCTTTGTATGACCGGCAATGGTAAGAAACTGAAGGTTGAAAGTTTCAAGTATCTTGTCCTGGCTTGTTTCCTCTTTTCCTGTCGTAACCAAATGATTAGATCCTCTTGCATATGCTTGACGCATCTTTTCAATGATATCTTCAGGGAGCCCTTTGTTTACAGTATAGACATGTTCAATGTCTCCTGCATGACCCATCCAAAAAACACGCCAATCCCTTATTACAAGTCCCTCGCTTTCTGCAACCATTAACCTAGTGTCGAAATATCTCCTAAGGATATATGGTCTCCACTGAAAGCCTGCTGCTCTCATCGCTTTTCTCATCAAATCTCCCACATTGTTTGATCCTATGTGATGACCTACTTTGCATGGGTTGTAAGCAAGAGCAGTTATGATTGGAGACACTGGAGTTATCATCTCGCCATTTCTGATTCTTAATTCCAAATATTGCTTGAGATATTCGCATGCTTGTTCAGGAAGAAATGATGTAAATTGATGTCCTGCTTTGGACAAGCATTTTCTTACTGTTACAATTGTGGGAATTCTCTTGAATTCGACTGTACCGTTTTCTATGGTAAGTTCTGGCAAGTCTGCTACCTTGAGGCCATCTTGTCCAAGATAATCGCCTAAAACCTCAATCCTGAATCCACAAAATCCGACAAGAGTTAGCGCTATTTTTGCCCTAATGTTTGCAACATCGAGAACTTTTTGGAGTTCTGCCGGAGTTGGGACTCTCTCGCTCTCGTATTTCGAATAATCATTGGAGCCGCTTATCCTGATCTTCTTTCTTACTTCTATATCGTTGAAACTCCACCAACTCTTCAGTGCTCTGACATATCCCTTGATATTGGTGCCTGCACTTTTCTTGTTTTCAAAATGTGATATGACTTGGAGCAGAAAGTTGCCAGCAGCTTTGTCATTTAATTTTGCAAGCTTTTGTGTGGTTGTATCAAATGCCTTGCATACGTGCCCTATTCGTCTAAAGTATTCTGCAGCTGTTATCACACTTCCTCTTTCAAGATTCTCTACCCAAAGCTTGAACTGGTTATTTTTTAGAAGATCCTTGTAGGGTGAGTTTTCAAGCGATAGCTTCATTTTTTTGACTCCATTTTAAGAGAAAATTGAGTAAAAAAGGCGAATCTTAAACCCGATTTGAAATGCGGTTGCCGGGATTTGGACCCGGGTCGCAGAATTGGCAATCCCGCATAATAACCAAGCTATACTACAACCGCTTAACCGATTTAGAAATTATTAGTCTATTAAAGGGTACTGTTTAGAATACCATTTTTTAATATGTTGTTGTAAAGATATGTTATGGATAAACAACTCGAAGTAAAATTAAATCAAAAAATAAATGAGGTTGCAGACAAATCAGATGAAATTTTTAAAATTGTAAAATCGCTAGATGAATTGAAGACTCACTCTGACTCATTTGGTTATGGAATAGTGATAGGAAGATTATACAACTCATTTTATTATCAATGCAGAAGAATTCTAAAACGTAATCCTACAAGCAATGAGTTTGATGAATTCCTTGATATTCTGAGCAAAAAACAAACAGAGATTCTTGACTCTCTGAAATTAAGCTAAGGCAGGTTTTAATGGAATTACTTTAATCATTGGTGTGCATGGTAATTTAACAGATGCACCATGTAATGCTTTCTTTGCCGCTTCCAAATGCTCTTTTTTAACATGGGCTTCCATTATCACTTGCCCTATCTCGATCCGAGCAGCTAAACTTACAGCTTTACCAAATGCACCTCGCATTCCTTCTGACAATCTATCTGCACCTGCAGTAGAGATCATCTTATTTTCTCTTAGCAAAATATGCGGATAAACTCTCAATGTTGAATAGTAACCTGTTTCTCCCGTAACTGTTTCGATTGCCTTGTTTGCAGATAATCTTGCAGATTCTATTGCCATATGTCGTATCTGCATCTTTTGGCTAGAACAAAGCTGTACACAATAATCATAATCTCCATCTTTTTTTCCTCCATAGAACTTTGCAATTTTTATCTGAGGCTTACCTTTGATGTACTTCTTTCTTGTATATGGTTGTCCATTTCCAACTCGGTAATTTGCTCCGTGCATAATAACACTTTTTTTTGTTTATTGACCCCTTATATTTTAACCGTGAGATCTTAACTATGCTTTCTATGTGTCATTAACATTGAAATAACTCAATGCATCCACTATTTGTCTATCTCAATTATCTTCATACCAAATTCCTTTTCCGTTAATTCTGAAAGTGATTTTTCTTGTAATTTACATGATCTATGGATAAATAGACCTTTCATTCTTTCATCGCATGATTTTATCTGAGTTACTGCTTGGCCTGTAGGAACCAAAAATATTTTTGCACCATTCTTACCAGCTGCCTCGACTTTTTGTGCAACTCCTCCGATTTTTCCAATGGTACCATCTGTTTGTATTGTACCTGTCATCAACACTTTGCTGTTTATTGGTTTTCCTGAAATATCTGAGATTAGTAATACTGTCATTGCGCCTCCTGCACTACCTCAATCTACTGCTTGTAGATCTTGTTGATTCTCCGACGAAATAGAGAATACTATATCTTTCTTTGAAAGATCAAAACCGTTATCTCTTTGAGCAACCATTAGAGCTGTTATTGCAGAAGTTTGAAAATCAACACCTGTTGGTATTGCCGTATTCTCAAGTACAAGTCTAGTACCGTCGCGAATTTCCACAGTTATTTTTAGAACTATCCCAACATACGTAGTAGTTTCAAAAAATCCATCACTTGTAAGTATGGGTCTTACGGCAACAGCAGATATGGATTGAAAATTTGTATGGTTGATATTAAGAGGATGAGTAATTTTAGTAATGGATTGATTTACCTGACTTAAAATTGTAACTGTGGGTATAATCTTTGAATTTTTTTCATAGTAATAATTTTGTTTTTTATATTAGATAACAGTCTATTGAAGACTCTGTGTCTTTTCATTTTGAAGATAATTGAAAGTAACTGAGATGGCAATTATTCCCATTAATATGGATGCTAGATAGCGGTTGAACATTATGGGTGAATGAAACATTAATGTGGTAAATAGATTTTTGCGAAAATGATTATGTGGGCAAGTGATATTATATTGCTACTAATTTTATTAGATTTGATGTCGGAATTAGAGTTTACAGTAGAAGGGATTTTGGTAAAAGATCACGTTCTTGTCTCTAACAAAGACATGCAACATATCTTGGAACTGAAAGGATTTGGAGAAATAATGAAAAAAAAATTTTTTCTCAAACCTTTTGAATCTTTGTATTTACTTTATGTTGGAAAACTAAAACTCTTTAGAGGAAAGCAGGAGATAGATTTC
The DNA here is from genome assembly GCA_041483595.1 of Nitrosotalea sp. Taxonomy (GTDB): domain Archaea; phylum Thermoproteota; class Nitrososphaeria; order Nitrososphaerales; family Nitrosopumilaceae; genus Nitrosotalea. The sequence continues at coordinate 419 of JBGPGB010000051.1, read as the reverse complement.
AATACTTTAATGACAGAATGTATAAAACTTGATCCTAATTCTTTCACAAAATTTCTCATATATAGAGACCTGAGGACAAAAGGATATGTTCCAAAAGACGGATTTGGATTCGGATCAGATTTTCGAGTTTATGAAAGAGGACAATTTGGAGAAAAAGGTGCAAAATATGTTATATTTGGATTAACAGAAGGTAAGAGAGAGAAGATTGGATTACTACAAAAACAAATTGAAGATATTACCACAATGGGCAAAGAACCAGTCATTGCAGTGATAGAAAGAAGAGGAGAGGTGATTTATTACAAAGTTTCCAAAATTCAATTCTATCAAAATAAAGATCAGCCGGAATTTTCATAGTATCTTAAATACAATAAAACCATTTTTGATATTGTGGAGTTTAAAGAGATATACTGTTTTAATTG